>CAVCTP010000004.1:0-25746 GCA_963605145.1 Tannerellaceae bacterium | reverse complement strand
AATCTATCACTAATTAATTTAGTAATTATTGGATTTAATACAAGTAATAAGAAAATATATACATACATATGTATCCAAAAATCAGTACTAATAAAATCAATTAATGGTGGTAATAAAAATATCTCAATAGCTGAAATACTTAAATATATAGCCATACAAAATATAATATATTTTAAAGTTTGTTTAATCATTAGAATAACACCTTATTATGTAATACCTTACCTAATATCTTTATTTCATCACTTTTAAATCTTCTATCAGCATAATTCTTATTTGCTGCTTTTAAAATAATATCATCCTTATCAAATTTAACTCTTTTAATAGTTACTTCATTATTATCTAATAAGAAAACACCAATATCATTATCATCTAAATAATTTTGTTTCTTAACATAAACTATATCACCTTGGCCAATTCTAGCATCAATCATCGAATCACCCTTAACTTTTAAATAAAAGAATTCACCACTACCATATTCATTATTATTACAATATTCATAACCATAAATATCTTCATTGGCATATAAATCATAACCTGCTTTAACCTCACCTATAATAGGTACAGCAACCTTATCAGTTCTAATATTTAAATTTAATAAATGATCTAAATCAATATCAAATATTTCCGCAATCTTTTTTAATGTAGAAACTCTAGGAAAAGCGGAACCATCTTCCCACTTTTGAACAGTAGTAAAAGACTTATAGCCAAGCTTTTCAGCTAATGTATCTTGAGACATCTTATTTACTTTTCTTAAGTATCTTAAGTTATCTTTAAATTCCATATTTTTATTTTATGTAATACTTGATTTATTTTCAAGGAATTCCTATACTTGAATTAATATCAAGTATGAAAAAAGTTATCCTACATTGTGATTTAAATTGTTTTTTTGCCTCAGTAGAGATGTTATACCATCCCGAATTTAGAAATGTTCCCATGGCTATTGCTGGAGACCCTGAAAATAGGCATGGAATAATATTGGCTAAAAATGTACCCGCCAAAAAGTGTGGCGTTAAGACTGCCGAAACAATAAATGAAGCAATGAAGAAATGTCCTAATTTAATTATTAGAACCCCTAATTATGATGATTATTCTTATTTTTCTAATAAAGTAAGACAACTATATTATCAATATACCGATAGAGTTGAACCCTTTGGTATGGATGAATGTTGGCTTGATATCACTAATAGTATTTCTTATTTTGGTTCTATCAATAAAATCGTAACTGATATATTGTCACGTATAAAAATAGAAATAGGTTTAACCTTATCAATAGGAATTGCCGATAATAAGATATATGCCAAATTAGGATCTGATTTAGCTAGAGAAGATTCTTATTATTTAATAAACAATATTAAAGATATAGAAAACTTACCTGCATCAGACTTATTAAATGTCGGGCCTCATACTGCAGAAAAGTTAAAGATATATGGCATAAATACAATTGGTGATATTGCTTATAGTAATATAAATGATTTAAAAAAGATTCTAGGCAAAAATGGTGAAATATTATATTACTTTGCTTGGGGACAAGATTTATCTGATGTTAATAAATATAATGAAGATTCTCATATTATAAAATCTATTGGTAATTCAATAACCTCGCCAAGAGATTTATATGATATGGATGATTTTAAACTAATTCTCACTATTTTATGTGATTCAGTTTCTTCTAGATTAAGACAACAAGGTTTCTATTTTAAAACCATTCATCTATATCTTAGAAACAATAAATTAGAATATAAATCTTGCCAAACTACTCTAAAAGAAAATAGTGATTTAGGAAAAGATATATTTGATAATGCTACTACATTATTTAAACAAAACTTTGATTTTTCTATTCCCTATCGTTCTATAGGCATATCAGTAAGTAAACTCTCATATAAAAAAGAAAATAGCCAAATTAATTTATTTAATGACGATATATATTCCTTAAAACAAAAGGCTCAAGAATTAGCCTTAGAAACAATAAGAAATAGATTTGGCTATCATTCTGTATCAACTTTAAGAACCTTAGAAGATGTAGAGCTAGCAAGTTTTGACCCAAAAGCTGAACATAGCTTTTTCCCTATATCATATTTTAGGAGATAAGAAAAAAGATGATTAGAAAATATGTCGATGTAATTTGTTTAAATGATAAAGGTGGTAATGTTAAACCATTATATTTAATATGGGAAGATACCAGAAAAATACCAATCTTAAAAATCAAAGAAATATGCCCCAGAGCATCATTAAAAGTTGGTGGTTCTGGTATTAGATACACCTGTGTATTTGAATCTAATAGAGTTAGACATCTTTTCTATGATCGTGGTAAATGGTTTGTGGAAATGAGCGACCACGTTGTTTAATTGCTTTAAACAAATGGTTTATAATATGAAATATGAAGAAAGACGAAACAATCCAAAATTATTTAGAAGCCATATATATATTAAATTTAAAGAATAAAAGCGTTAGAGCTATTGATGTAGTTAATTATTTAAAGTTTTCTCGTCCAACTGTATCTATTGCCTTAAGACAATTAGAAGATGATGGATATGTTATAAATAATGATAATCAAATCGAATTAACTGAAGCTGGTAAAGATATTGCTACAAAGATGTATGAAAGACATGAATTAATTGCCTCTTTATTAATAAAACTAGGTGTCGATGAAAAACAAGCTTATAAAGATTCATGTCTAATAGAACATGATATTTCTAGTGAATCATTTGAAGCTATTAAAAAAGCTATTAAGAAATTATAGTTTCAGCTCACCAACCAACTCACCAACTTCATACCTTTGTAATTGATATAGATAATGTTGAAGCAGTGCTATTAACGATATGGCCAGTTTTATTATTATTGGTTTTAAACTTCGCTCAAACTTCGCTCAAACTTCGCTCATTTTCTATAAATATAATAAAAAAGTTATGCTCTTTCTAATGTTGAACTAACAATCTGTTTATCATAGACATCTATCTTTAATCTATAGTCATCAAAATATAAATCATAACTATCATTATCACCATATACTGTGACTGCTATACCATTTATATAGAAGTCTTCTAGTGCTTCATTTCTTAATAAACAACATTTAACATAAGATATAACACTTATCTCTTTTTCTAATATATCTTCATATTCTTTTAGATTGGCATATGCCTTATTTGCGCAAATGATATATTCATTCTTCGCAATTATCACAGACATCATCAGACACATCACAATTAGAAAAGTCGTCGATATAAAGCCCTTCTTGTTTGCCAATAAGTCTTTCATATGTTTCATTATTCCTTTCATATTCAACATAAATAAAATCATTCTTTGTTTTAAAAACAATATTATCTATATCATTTAAAAATATTTGTGTTCCTGGTTGTAATAACAATTTATTATTAACTAAAGATAAACTAAAATCTTTATTCTTATATCTAAAATTTAATTCATCACTATAGATATTCATATCATATGCAATCAATAATATTTCTCTTAATTGCATTAGAGCTATTTCATCATTAATTTCGTTATATTCAAATTTAATATTACTTGTGAATCTAAATGCTTGAACAGTAATAGGAAGCATAGTACAAGTAATTATTAAACCTAATAAAGTTCTAATCAGATTCATCTATTATTTCACACACCTCACATTCATAAGAATTTGAATATATCTTCTCTAAATTAATATTAGAGTTCTCTTGAAAATTAATATAACCTTGCTTGTAATTTAATATGACATGATACATTGAATAACATAAAAAACATACTATAGTAACTATAAATACGGTAATTAAAGAATCAATTAATAGAAAACCTTTTTTATTCATATGTTATATAACCGTTTCCTAAATGTATTATCACTTTATGATTGTTGAATTGTATCGTTCTTGCTTGATTTACTTTACCCATGGGATAAAAATAAACACCTTTTTCTAATACTTTATCTTCTTTATCTAAAATAGCTTCTGATTGAGTTAATAAATATTTATTCATGAATTCATAATGTTCTAAATTAATACCTTTATTATTTCTTAAGGAAACAAATAAAAGTAATGATATGATGCACATACAGATAAGCATCTCTAAAATGGTATAACCCTTATTCTGATACACAATGACCATCCACAATTTCTAAACTTTTACCATTAGAACATTCCGTTTGATTTTCTTCTAATAAACCAGCATTAACTAAATCTTCAATACTATTAGGCATAGAACCATAATCTAATTTAAATTGTGCGATTGCGGAATCCACAACCTTACTTAAAGCATCACAGGCTCTATTATCAACACTATCAATTACCTTTGATACATTTGGTACAGTCAATAAAAACAATATTGATACAATAATCACTACTACAATCATCTCTAATAATGTAAAACCTTTCTTCATAATCCTCCTTTAATATGTACTTAATATCTGCATTGGCATAAATAATATTTGATAGATAAAAACAATAATTATTCCAATAAAACTATAAGTAAGTAATTGAATAGTAAGAGTATATTTTTTAATCTTTTGATCAATCTTTTCTCTAGCAAGCATCGTATAACTGCTTAATAAATTAGAGAAATCATTAGTATAATTGGCAATCTTAATAAATCTAGAAATGGAAGAATCATAATATTTTTTCTTAGTAGCATCTAACATTGATTCTCCTTCCATTAAAGATTCATCTAGATGAAATGCTAGAAAGGATACTATTGGTTTAGAAGTCATTTGTTTTAATATTGTTAAAGATTCTTTAGTTTTATATCCCTTATTAACACAAGTTAGTAATAAAGATATAAATTCTTGAGAATAGTAAATGCATAATAAAGAATTAGGAAAATGATTAGAAATATATAAATATAATAATGATATTCTTTTAGGTTGTTTTAAATAAACAAATAATAATATGGCAATTAAAACACCATAATAGAAAACATTAATAATAATCTTAAATATCATTCTGATACCAGTAAATAATTCAAGATTTACATTGAATGTTGAAATTAAAGATAATATGGTATCAATACCATATAAATCAAATAAATATAAAACAGTAATAGTAATAAATAATAAGATACAAGGATAGGCTATTTTAGATATTAATTTATTTTGATTTTCTCTTTGTTTTTCATTGAATTCTAAGGATAAAGAAAGCCCTTCGGTAAAAGATACACTTTTTAATAAAGGAATCATATATTCTTCAATTTGCTTTGGTAGATATATTTTAATTGCCTCTTCAATCATTCTTCCTTCATTTAAACTATTGCTTATATCATTTAAAATCTTTTCATTCTTTTTATTCTTTATTAAATTAATACAATGAACAATTGAAAGATTAGTATCTAATAATTTAGATAAATATGATAAATCTTCTATAGATAATGTCTTATTAAATAGTGTCTTTCTCAAATCTATTTTCATTGATACCATTCCCTATTTGACTTTCTAAATCTATAAAATATTCTGAATTAGTTTTATTCTTACGATAATACTCAATTTCCTTTCTATCCATTAATTCATATAAGACAATCTTATCTTTACTCTTTTTATCAATCATCATCCTTTGATTTGAAATACATAATAGATTTTCATATAGTTGGTCCTCATTAATACCCATGCTGACAAGCCTAGAAATGCACGATGAAGCACTAGTTGCATGAAGTGTAGTAAATACTAAGTGACCGGTATTTGCCGCATCTACTGCCCCTTTTGCGGCCTTAAAATCCCTTATTTCACCAATCATGATAATATCGGGATCATGTCTTAATATTTGAGCTATGCCATGTTCATAATCAAAATTAAGAGTCTCATTTACTTGCAATTGAATAAAACCATCATAATAAACTTCTATTGGATCTTCGATGGTATATATCTTTTTACCCCTACATCCCTTTAATAGAGAATAAACTGTAGTTGTCTTACCTGAACCTGTTGGACCAGAAAAGATAACTAAACCATTATTCTTTTTTAATAATGATCTAAAATAAATATTTTGTTTTTCTATACTTGATAAATTATTAAAATCAACCTTGATATTAGAATTTAAGATTCTTAAAACTCCATTTGTATAATTAATATTATTAATAACCGCAAACCTTAAAGATAATAAAACATTATCAACTTCCATCTCAAATTGACCAGTTTGCGGAACTAATAAATTACCAACATCTAAATTAGATAAGTATTGCAGATATCTAATTAACTTATAATCCTCAAATTTAGTTTTAACAGCCCTAAATTTATTATCAATTCTCATCTCTATCTTTACATCTTGATAGATACATAAAAAATGAATGTCTGTAGCATTATATTTAATAGCTAAACGTAATAAAGATATTAGTCTTTCTTCCATATTTGTCCTCATAATATATTTGACAAAAAATAAAGAAATTCCTAATAAAAAACACATTTTTCAATGTGTTTTTACAATTATTAACTATTTCTTAGATTTAATATTATTGATAGCTTTCAACATCAGCCTTTGCGACTAATAGAGTTATTTCTGTACCAATCATAGCACCAACATCCCAAGTACCTACGATTTGAACATTATCACCTTCTACAGTAGAAACATATTCATTTCCATTTACATCATTTAAAGTGATAGTGTCACCATCTTTTGTCCAAGTACCAGAAGCAAATTCTTTATTTCCATAGTTTCCTAAATCAGCAGCAGCTTTGTAATAACCATTATTGCCTAGTTTCATTTCAACTTTTGCTTCACCAACTGAAGTTTCTAATGTTGCTGTCATAATTAGATAAGGTTCACTTGGTTCTTCAACAGATACAGTATCTTGACCTTCATCACTTTGATTATTATCTACAACTGCGCTTGTATCAGTATCTTGTTTTTCTTCTTGTTTTTCACCACAACCTGTTAATGCGCAAAGCATTAATACAGCCATTAAAGTAACTAAAATTTTTTTCATTTTTTTAACCTCTTTCTTTTAATATTTCTATAAGTTCTGATGCCAAATCCTTAACAGTCATGGCATTCATAATATGGTCCTGAGCATGAATCAACAAAACTGAAAATTCTGTTTTTTCACCATTTGCCTCTTTAAACAATAAATCTGTTTGTGCTTTATGTGCTTCAAGTAAAGCTACATCTGCTTGTTTAAGATATTCATCTGCCTTATCAAAATCCTTTTTTCTAGCACAACGAATTGCTTCCATAGAATAACTTCTAGCATCACCAGCATTGGCAATTAATTGACAACAAAATTGTTCAATATCATTATTCATATCAGTCACCTATTTTTTCATAAATGTGATTAATAAGGCCAGCACCATCCATCAAACCATATTGACGAGAATCAATAACCTCAATATCACATTTACAATAATTCTTAACTCGATCAAGTTGGAATCTAATTTGTGGACCAAGTAAAACAAAATCAGCTTGTGGAGCCACTGTTTCAACTTCACTTAGCGCATAAGCTTGAATATTATATTCAAGATTCTTACTTTTTGCTGCTTCTTCCATTTTTTTCACAATCATACTTGTTGACATACCTTGTGAACAAAATAGTACGATTTTTTTCATGACTTATTTCCTTTCTGTTTATTACTTGCGATTAAATCCTTATACCAATAGAAGGAATCTTTACGAATTCTATTCATTGTTCCATTACCTTCATCATCCAAATCAACATAGATAACACCATATCTTTTGGAGATTTGTCCTGTAGAACAACTAATAAGATCTATCGGACTCCACATTAGATAGCCCATACATTCCACACCATCTTCTATTGCCAAATTCATTTGTTTAATATGATCGCTAAGATATTGAATACGGTATGAATCATGTATCTCACCATTTTCTACAACATCTCTAGCACCTAAACCATTTTCAGCAATTAGTAATGGCTTTTTAAACATTTCATATAATTCATTCATGAAAATCCTTAAACCTATTGGGTCACATAACCAACCCCATTCTGTTTTTTTAAGATAAGGATTACTCATTCCAGTGGCAAGATTGCCTTGCGTATCAGCAGGTAATTTTCCTACATTAATACTTGAATAGTAAGAGAAAGCTAAATAATCACAAGTATTTTCTTTTAATATAGACAATTCTTTAGGATCTGCTTTTAACTGCTCTAACTCTTTCTTGAAATAATAAGGATATTCACCATTAAGCATTACTTCCATAAACAAGTTTTGTCTATGTCTAGCAAGCATTGCTTCATACTCATCTATTGGATTACAAGTACTAGCGTAATATAGATGTCCACCTAACATCATGCCCATTTTAGAATCCTTAACAATCTTGTGACATAAGTTAGTTGCATATGCTCCTGCTAGTAGCATATTATAGGCACATTGATTGATAGTTTTCATAAAATCTGGATTGCTTCTACCAATCTTTACAGCTGGTCCTAAAATCCCTGTAAAATTCATTGAATTAATCTCATTAAAATTAATCCAATATTTTACTTTATCCTTATATCTTTCAAAGATTGTCTCACAATAAACTTTGAATTCTTCTATTAATCCTTTATTAGTCCAACCTCCATATTTTTCATATAAATATAAAGGAAGTTCATAATGGCTAATAGTTACAAATGGTTCGATTCCATTTTTCAATAATTCATCAATAACATTATCATAGAACTTTAATCCTAACTCATTTACTCCGCCATCTATCCCTTTGGGATAAATTCTTGACCAAGCAATTGATATTCTTAAGGCATTAAAACCAAGTTCTTTGAATAATGCAATATCTTCTTTATAGTGATGATAGAAATCAATCGCCTTATGTGTTGGATAATAAACACCTTCTTTAATAACATTCCCAAAGCTTTCAAAGTGTTCCTTTTGATTTCCAGCAATCATAGTGTCAGCAGTACATTCAAGTTTTCCATCTTCTTTATATGCACCCTCACTTTGATGAGCTGAAATCGCTCCACCCCAGAAAAAATCAGTCATTCTGTTCTTCTTCTTCTTTTAAAGCTTTCTTGTCATAAATAGCGTAGAAAGGCGCCCACAATAATGCATCCGCAAGAACAGTAACTACAACAACAATTAATAATTTAATACCACCTGCCATAAAAGCTGTAATTGGTGCAGGCATTGTCCATGCTGTTGTCATTTGAACAAGGGTATTTATTGTTGGTTTTAAAATATTGCCCATTAACAATGAAACACCAATACTTAATACTGCTGATAACAACATAGGAACAAAGAAGATAGGATTCATCATAATTGGTAAACCGAAAGTTAATGGTTCATTGATATTAAATAAACCAGGTACTAATGCTAATTTATTAAGTTCTTTGTTTCTTTTTGACTTTGTCATTAAAAGCATAACTAATACTAGTCCTAAGGTAGAACCTGTACCACCAATTCTTACACAAAGATAAACAATACCTTCATTGAAATATGGTAGTGGATTTCCAGCAGCAAATGCTTGATAGTTAGATCCTAAAATTGTAGATAAAACAGGAGAATAAACTGCCATAACTGCACTTGGGTGAATACCGAAGAACCATAATACACTACAAAGTGTATATACGATAATCATTGCTGGAACTGTTGCACCAAGACTCATGATTGGAGTTTGAACAATCTTGAAAATAAAATCGAAATAATTACCAAATGGTGTCAAACTAAATATGAAATTTACTAAGATTCCAATTCCCACAATAATAATTCCAGAGAAGATTGATTCAAATGGTTTAGAAACCATTGGTGGAACAGAATCAGGGAATTTAATTTTGATGTTTTTCTTCATAGTGAAAACATAAAGTTTCGCTACAACAACACCAATAATCATTGAAGCAAAAGTATTAGTTGTTCCCATATAACTTAAAGCATAATACTTAGTACCATCAGCACTTCCAATTGGCATTAATACAAAATAAATTACCAAAGCAAATATACCTGATGATAAGCCATCTTCACCCTCATTTTTTGCGTATTGATAAGAAATAACCATCGCATTAAGTAATGGAATAATAGATGATTGAACTGATACGAATACATCAATTGCATCTTTAATTCCAATTAACTTTAAGAAGTCTTGAACAGCAGTAATAGGAAAACTTGATAAAAGTGAAAATATAGCACCGCCAATAAATACGGGCATCATTTTCAACATACTTGAAGAAATTACAGAAATGGATTTATTAGATAAAATTTTGTCACTAATTGGAATCAAAACTTTTTCCATTTTCTGTTGAAGTTTTTCGAACATCGACATATTATGTCCTCCTTAATTATTTGAACTTTGGCCATTGTTCTTTTCTTAAAATTAACAAAATTAAATCCCTACTTTTATCAATAAATGGTTATAATTATCAATTTATGGATATAAAAAAATAAAAACTTCAATTTGAAGTCATATTTTTAACTAATTTTATCTTTTATAATGTCAACTTTTATCTTTATGAATATATTCTGTAGGTGTGATACCACATACTTTTTTAAATATATATGTAAAGTAAGATTGTGATGAAAAAGACAATAATGTTGAAATATCGCTAATAGATAAATCACTATATAGTAATAATGATTTAGCTTCATTAATTTTTATATTATTAATGTAGTCTATAAGGGAAATTCCTGTTTCCTTTTTAAAACAACGTAATAAATAATTATCACTTACCTTTGCTTTATGTGCTATATCAAGTGTTGATATTTGGTCATAAACATGTTCTTCTATATAAGAAATAGCCTTATTTACATGCATTGAATAATTATCCAATACTTTAATCTTCTTTACCCTTCTAGCATAATCAACAAACATTTCATTAAATAGGTTTTCTAATGTCTCGTTGTTATCAATTGTTTCTACTAGTTGTACATAATATTCATATAAAGAATAAGCGCCATCATGATCCATGCCACCTGATATGGCACTATTACAAGCCATAATACAAGCACTGATGAATAAATTCTTCATCTCTCTAGCATTAGTTGAAACCTTACGTTGATGAAAAACACCAGCAGAACTTGAATTATCATAGTTTTCCTTAATAAATTTTAATAACTTCTTATCATTTCCTTCACTTATGCAATTAAATATATATAATGAAAAACTATGTTCAATCTCATTTTCTATATCTTTATATTTCATCTTGTTATCTTCAACAAGACTTTCATCATCCTTTTCAACAATATTACTTTCTTTGATAGTATCTGAATTAAAATATAAATTTATAAAATTAACTATTCTCTTAAATTCTTTGCCACTATATAAAGGCAAATTATAAATATAATCCAATACAACATCTTTTCCTTTTTTAATGTTATATTTTGTATCCAATTTTTCTTCTAACAAGTCTTGAGTAGTTCTAGTTCCTAAAAATACCTTTCCAAAGATAATTAAACTATTTTCTTGCTTAATATATATTCCAGCAAGCGCAACACCTAATGATAAAACAATAATATAAGAATTTTTATTTTCAAAACATAAATTAAATAATTCTAATTCTGCTGTATTTTCTTTAATTGAATGAGATTCATGAACAGATGAGTATAGTAAAACATTCTTCTTATTATCAACATATAAATAAGGAATCTTATATGCTTGATATATGCTTTCTAAAAACTTGTCTATTCCTTGCATCATATTTCACATCTATATTATCAATTATTTTAAATATGGATTATTTTCTAATTCAAAAGATAAAGTACTTGGTGCATCATGCCCGGGATAAATTTCATAATCCTTATCACAATATTTAAATATTTTTAATGATTGTCTTAAAGCATTATCATCGCCACCGGCTAAATCAGTTCTACCAGCTGATAATCTAAATAATGTATCACCAGTAAACATCTTATTATCAAAAATATATATTAATGAACCTGGAGTATGACCAGGTGTATAAATAACATTAAATTCAAAAGGACCTATCTTATTTTTACCTTCAGATGGCGATATAGTAGGACAAGTAATATAAGAACTTATCCCAAAATCAATTCCACTATATTTATCTCTAGCATATTTTTCATCATCATGATGTAAATATACTGGACAATTATATTTTTTATATAAACCATCAACCGCTTTAATATGATCAAAATGCCCATGAGTCAACAATATCCCTAATAAATTTCTATCACCTAATATATCAATTAACTTCTCTGGCTTAGATGCTGGATCAATTAATAAAACATCATTATCAATCTGTAATAAATATGTATTTGTCGCAATAGGACCTAAAACATATGATTTAAGTTCCATAATATACAAAAAATAGGCTTAAGCCTATTTTTTCTCCTTATGTTTTGTCATCTTATTGCATTTAGGGCAATATTTTTTGATTTCCATCTTATCAGGATGTTTCTTCTTATTTCTTGAACCGAAGTAGGTTTCTTCACCACATTCGCTACATTTAAAAGTGACAAAGTCTCTAGGCATTTATAGTTCCTCCATTTATTTACGCTTATACATTCTAACACAATAAAGCAAAACTTTTCAATAAATTTAAAATAGTGGCTGTGTTTGATCTATTTTTAAATGTTCATAAGCCTTAGGTGTAACAATTCTACCTCTAGCAGTACGATTGATAAAACCTATTTGTAGTAGATATGGCTCATTTACATCTTCCAGTGTTACTGCTTCTTCACCAATCGCGCTAGCAATAGCCTCAACACCAACTGGACCACCATTGAATCTTTCAATGATACCTCTTAAATATCTAATATCAACATCATTTAAGCCAAGACTATCTACTTTTAATCTTTCAAGTGCAGTTTTTGTAATATCAATATCAATCAAACCATTATTTTTAACTTGGGCAAAGTCTCTTACCCTTCTAAATAAACGATTGGCAATTCTTGGCGTACCACGCGATCTACTAGCAATCTCGGCAATTGCATCAGAATTAATTTCGGTATTAAATACCTTGGCAGTTCTTGAGACAATCTTTGATAATTCATCTTGGGTATAATAGTTAAGTTTTGAAGTAATACCAAATCTATCACGAAGTGGTGAAGATATCTCACCTGCCCTAGTTGTTGCCCCAACTAGAGTAAATGGTGGTATATCAATTCTAATTGATTTAGCACCTTCATCTTTTCCTACTACTATATCAATACAAAAGTCTTCCATAGCAGGATATAAAACCTCTTCCGCTACCTTTGGTAAACGATGAATTTCATCAATAAATAAAACATCACCGGCCTTTAAAGTAGAAAGTATAGCCGCTAAATCACCACTTCTTTCAATTGAAGGGCCAGATACTGTTCTTATATTTGTGCCTAATTCATTGGCTAATATATAAGCCATAGTAGTCTTACCTAAGCCTGGTGGACCATACAACAAAACATGGTCTAATGATTCATCTCTCATCTTAGCAGCCTTAATAAAGACTTCTAAATTTTCCTTTAAATCACTTTGGCCGACATATTCCTTTAATGTTTGCGGTCTTAATGAAGAATCCTCTTCATCATATATTGCTTCCGCTGATAATATTTTTTCTTCCATTTTTACTTAATCAATATTGAGAGAGCCTTTCTAATTAGCTCATCAGTTGAACCTTCTTCATTATTTAATTTTTTTAATACATTTCTAATTTCTTGTTGCTTATAACCTAAAGCCTTTAAAGCATCAGCTACATCACTTAAATTTTCATTAACCTTCTCATCATCTAAACTTACTAGTTTACCCTTTAAGTCTAAAATGATTTGTGATGCTGTTTTATTGCCAATACCAGGCATACGCTTCATAAAATTAACATCACCATCTTCAATAGCTTTAATAATTTCTTCAACACTTGCTTTAGATAATATATTACAAGCAATTCTAGGACCTAAACCCTTAACAGAAATTAATTTAATAAACAGATCATATTCTAGTAAAGATAAAAAACCAAATAAAGATATTTCATCTTCCCTAACATTTTGGTAAGTATAGATAGTCATTTGTTTACCAACCGCTAATTCTTCTGGATGATAAAAATTAATTCGATATCCTACACCATGAACATCGATTAATACATAATCTACCCCAAATGCATGAACTGTTCCTGTGACAAATCCAATCATGCTTAAATTATATCTTAAATTAATTAATCCTGATATATAGCTTAACTAAAAAATGTACCTGAAGTACATTTTTAACATTTGTAATTTTTTGATGATTTATTCCTCATCATTAAATTCAAAACTATAATCTTTAATAAAGACTAAATCTCCATCTTTACAACCCTTTTGCCTTAAAGCATCATCTAGTTTCATCTTTGATAAACTACGTGAGAAACGTAAGACAGAATCATCATTATTAAAGTCAGTATTAATAAATAATCTAGTTATCTTTTCACCTTCTACTCTCCAAACATTATTTCCTTCATTGAAAATAGTGAAATCTTGTGGTTCTTCATATTTATAAACCAGTTTCTTATTAGTCTTATTTGGATCATAAATTGGAAATTGTGGTAAATCTTTTAATAAATCTTTTACTCTATATAGCAAAGGCATTAAACCTTCATTAATAATAGTAGTAGTTTCAAATACTTCTATATCAGGATATTCTTCTTTGAATTTTGTAAGTTTAGCTTTATCCTCATCTAAATCCATCTTATTGGCAACAACAACCTGTGGACGTTCATATAGATTTCCAGGATATTTTCTTAATTCTTCATTAATAACCTTATAATCCTCATTAGGATTGTCTCTACCCATATCTAGAACATGAATAATTAAACGGCATCTTTCGATATGCTTTAAAAATTCATGGCCTAAACCTTTACCATCCGCTGCTCCTTCGATTAAACCTGGTAAATCTGCCATAACAAAAGAAGAATCACCAACCTTAACCATACCAAGTTGTGGTTTTAAAGTTGTAAAAGGATAATCAGCAATCTCCGGTCTAGCATTAGAAACAACTGATAATAAGGTAGATTTGCCAACTGAAGGTAGACCTACTAGCCCTACATCAGCCAATAGTTTTAATTCAACTAAAACATTTCTTTCTTCACCAAGGGTTCCTAGACTTGCATAATCTGGAGCATTATTCTTTGAAGACTTAAAATGATAGTTACCCTTTCCACCTTTACCACCAACACATATTACTTCTTGAGCATCAATAGTATTTAAATCAGCAATTATTTCATCTTTATCTATATCTTTTACAATTGTTCCAAGTGGTACCTTAACAATAACATCTTCGCTTGTTGCGCCAAACATATTGTTGGTTTTACCTTTTTCACCATCTTGAGCTCTAATTAGTTTAGAATACTTTAAATCTAATAGTGTTGATTTATTGATATCAACTTTAAAAATAATTGATCCTCCATCACCACCATCACCACCTGAAGGTCCACCTAATGGTTTATATTTTTCATGCTTAAAAGCAACAATACCATTGCCACCATTACCTGCTTTTAATCTAATATTTACCTTATCAATAAATTGCATAATATCACCAAAATAAAACCCTCTTAAGAGGGCTTGATTTCAATTAAGCTACAGGATATACAGATACCTTAGTTCTATCTTTACCTAGATGTTCGTATTTAACAACACCATCAATTAAACAGAATAGAGTATCATCGCCACCCTTTTTAACATTTGTACCAGGATGAATCTTTGTTCCTCTTTGACGATAGATGATTGAACCAGCTGTTGCGAACTGACCATCAGCTAATTTCGCACCTAAACGTTTAGATGCAGAATCACGACCGTTCTTAGTCGAACCAACACCCTTTTTAGAAGCGAAGAATTGTATATTCAATATATATTTCATGTTGTTACTTCCTTTCTGTTTGAATGAAATCTCCATAGGAAACTTCAATAGTTTTTAATTGTGTCATTACTAATTCGAAATAGTCTTGAACCTTATTAGAATTAGAATGATTATTAATAATAATTTTGTTTTTTAATTGCTTAATTTCAACTTCTTCATTTAATGCATCAAGTGCATTCATGAAACCAAACATTATTGAACTTACTGAAGCACAAATCAAGTCTTTTCCATACTCGCCTGCATCAGCATGGCCACTTACTTGTATGGATAAATATCTATCATCATTAACTTCGTAAATTACCTTAATCATTAGCCAATCTTTTCTACAGTTAATTTAGTATATGGTTGACGATGACCTTGTTTGTGTCTACTTGATTTCTTTCTCTTACCATACTTGAAGATGATAATCTTCTTAGCCTTACCTTGTTTTTCAACCTTACAAGTAACACTAGCACCTTCAACATATGGAGCTCCAAGAGTCAAACCATTGTTTTCGATAGCAACAACTTTATCAAAAGTGAAACTTGAACCAACTTCAGCATCTAGTTTTTCAACATAGATTGTTTGGCCTTCTTCAACTTTTAATTGCTTGCCACCAGTTTCGATAATTGCGTACATAGTAACCTCCTTATTTTATAGATTCAGACTCGCCATTAAGGTGACTTACGTACTTATAACCTTTTCTGAGCGGTTATAATCCCCTTCAAGGAGGGACTACAACGTCTATTATAGTATCAAAATCAATCACAAAATTCAATATAAATAGCACTATAATCTTGGTTCAATTGTGAAACCTTCACCATGAACATCTTTAACTTCGCTTATTACCACAAAAGCACTTGAATCATGATTATTAACTATCTTGATAAGTTTTTCTAATTCATCACTAGATACAACTACCAATAAAATCTTCTTATCATTATTGGTATAGCCACCCTTACCATCAATGATAGTTGTACCACGTTCTAATAATTTTTGAATATCATCATTTATCTCTATAAATTTATCAGAGATTATTTCTACTCTTCTAGCTTCTACACCATTATATAGATTTATTACTCTTTCCATTGTAAAGGAAGTAAAGAATACTGAAATTAAACCAATTAAAACACTATTAATACCATATATAAATAGACCCGCAATAACTGTAATAGCATCTAATATCATAATGCCCTTACTTGCTTCTAATTTAAAATGTTTTTCTATTATCAAAGGTATAACATCCATACCTCCAGTTGAACCACCCTGTCTAAAGATAATACCAATACCAGCGCCACCTATTACCCCACCATATATAGCCGCTAAGATGGGATCTATTTCATATTCTGGTAAATATCTAGTTACTAATAGTAAAACAAATGGATAAGAAACAGAATGAATTAGTGTTTGATAGGTAAAGGTTTTATCTAGAAAGATTGCACCAACAATAAATAAAGATGTCGATATTATAATGGTTAAAATATCTTCACTAATATTACAAAAAGGATAATAAGGTTTAATTAAAGATACAATACCAGCTACTCCACCAGTTAGAATATTTCCAGGCAACAAAAACAAGCCAACTGCTATGGCAAATAATATTGTTCCTATTTCAATAAAAAATACTTTCTTTAAATTCTTCACTCATCCACCGTATATTGTGTTTTCACAAACTTTCCTCTATCAATCATCACTGGTTCATATATCTTACATTTAGACATAGGACCAATCTTTAATTTCATCATTACCCTTAAAGCATGTTTAGAATTTATATCATGAATAAATTGCATCTTCATTATCTTTAATTTATATTTCTTACATGCCTCATATAATTCTGGAAACCTATCAGCTTGATATAAGATATAAGCCTCCCCATTATCTTTCATAAATTTACGTAAAGCAGTAAATAAATCATTTAATGGTAAAGATTCTTCAAATAAAGCCTCTCGCATATATTTATCTTGAGCAATATTATTCATCTCAAAAAATGGTGGATTGGCAATTACAACATCTACTGGTTCTATATCTAATTTTTGTACCTCACTATGATATAGTTTATAGTTATCAGAATATTTTTTTAGATTTAATTCCGCCACCTTTAAAGCATCTTCATGAATATCAACGCCATATAAATATTTAGCACCCTTATAATGGGCATATAACAATAAAGCACCAGTATTAGTTCCAATATCTAATACGGATTTATTATTCATCTTATCTAAAAAGACACCTAAAAAAGCTGTATCTGTATTAGCTTTTATAAATCTATCATCTTGGATAAATTCATAATCAATAAATTTTAAGTAATCTACCTTATTCTTCATCGTCATAATCATTAGATAATTCAAAATAGAATTTTGAACCCTCGCCTAGTTTAGATTCTACACCATAGTTAGCCTTATGAGCCTCCAAGATTGCCTTAGCAATAGCTAAACCTAAACCTGTAGAATTAACATTTCTATTGAAATTCTTATCAACCTTATAATATCTATCCCATATATATGGCAAAGCTTCTTGTGATATACCTTCACCAAAATCTATCACTTCTAATCTTACATTATCTTCACTTTTAATAATATTAATAATTATCTTACCCTCATCACTTGAATGCTTTATGGCATTAGATAAAAAGTTATAAACAACCTGTGATATCTTAATCTCATCAGCATATATTACACAATCATCTAAATTGGTAACTAGATCAATCTTTTTTTCCACAATAATCTTCTTTAATAAATCAATAACCCTATTAGTACAATCTTTTAAATCAAAATTATCCCTATTTAATTCAATAATTCCGGATTGTAACTTTGACAATTCCGACATATCAGTTACTAATTTATTAAGATATTCTGTTTCCATTAAAATAACATCCAAATGTTCATTACGCTTAGTAGGATTATCACCTGATATATCCTTAATCATTTCCGCATATGCGCGAATCATTGTTAGAGGAGTCTTTATATCATGCGATACATTGGCAAGCAAATCTTTTCTTAAATCATTAATTTGCGATAACTTATTAGTTGCATCATCCAAGGTATTCGCCAAATCATTTATCTCAGAAAATGAATTAGCTTCAAATTTAACATCATAATCACCCTCAGCTAATTTATTAGCCTCATTTTTCATCTTAACAATAGGATTAGATATCCTTTGGGCCAAAAAGAAAGAAACGATTAAAGCAATAATAATGACAAATACCGCAATATATAAATATTGATTCATAATAAAGTTAATATATGATTCAACAGGTTCTAAAGGTGTATTTATTACTAAATAGTAATTGGCAAGATTAGTTTTAATTTGTTTACCATATAAAACCATCTCCGTACCAGTAATAGAAGAATTAATTGATAAGGTATAAGGACTGCCTTCTTTTATCTTATCGATAAACTTCTCTGGATCATTTCTAATAACAAAAGTTTCTTCCCCAATTGTGATACTAGAATCAAGCATACATAATTGGCCTAATGAATCTGAATAATATACTTCGGAATTATTTTCATTATAGATAATGGTGCATACATTATTGCCAACCACAATCCTAGCAGTATTTTCAATATCAGACTCACTGACACTTTTATTTAATAATAATTTTTCAATAGTATCAGAAATTGTATCTACTGTTTTAATTCTATCTTCTCTATAATATGGTTTAATTAATACCACTAATAAAAAACCTAATAGGCTAAGCATGGCAATAGAAAAACCTAAAAAATATAACCAAGTAGAAAATTTAATACCCCTAAAATTAAACTTCAAATTTATACCCCGTGCCTCTAACAGTAACTATATTTTTACCATATTCACCTAAATCTTTTCTTAACATTTTAATATGCGTATCAACAGTACGATCATCACTAAAAAATTTTGTGCCCCAAACAGATTGTAGGATATTATCTCTATCTAAAGCTATGTTCTTATTCTTAATTAAATATACTAACAAATCAAATTCCTTTGGTGTTAAAGTAATCTTTTCATTATCTATCAATACATTTCTACCATCTACATCAACAATTAAGGTATTAAAGATATATTTATTATTATCATGTTTCTTATTTCTATCACATACTACCTTAATTCTTGCCATTAACTCTTTAGGAGAAAAAGGTTTAGTAACATAATCATCAACACCAATATCAAAAGAGAATAATTTATCATCTTCTTCTTGTCTTGCGGAAAGCATTATTATAGGAACATTTTTTAATTCTTTAATCTTTTTACATGCACTAAAACCATCAAGTTCAGGCATCATGATATCTAGAATTACACAATCATAATCATTATTCTTTACCATTTCAATAGCATCTAAACCATTACTTGCTTCATCTGCTTCATAGTTAGAAACTCTTGCATATTCCTTAACTACTTCTCTAATTTTGATTTCATCATCAACAATTAATATCTTAAGCATCTATATAACCTCCAACTTTTTAACTAAACAAGAAGCCTCTTTCTCTATCTTTCCTTCAAATAAAACATATTTTCCTTTAATTAATAAACTACTATATCTATTATATAAATCAGGCATAACAGCGAGTGAAATTTGTCCCATATCATCAACTAAATCTACAAAGGCCATCATATCTCCTCTTTTAGTCTTAATTGCCTTAACCCTATTAATTAAACCAAAACCTTTAACATTGCCTCTACTTAAAGATAAATTATATAAATTATCAGTATTAATATTATGTTTCTTCTTTAAATCAATAATTGGATTAAAAGTAAAATAGAAACCCAATACCTGTTTTTCATATTCCGCTAACAACAAATAATCATCCTTATAATTTTCTATTATTGGCGCATCATCAAAATTATCAATTAAAGATAATTGTCCCTTATGTGCGCTAGCATACATTAAAACATTGCCTAAAGCCTTAATCATGGTATATCTACCATATTTAAATTCATCAAAGGCTCCAGCATATATTAAATTCTCAATAACATTTTTATCTACACCCTTATTAACTAAGCGACACACTGTAGATACATAATCTAAATAAGGTCCATTAACTTGCCTTTCTTCAATAATTTTATCAACCGAAATACTACCAACATCTTTACATATACTAAGTGGCATAACAATTTGATTATCTTCTATCTTATATAAACGATCTGAATGATTAATATTAACACCCTTAACTTTTTGTTTAATATTTAAGCATTCACTAATATAATCATATGTCTTAGATTCTGAGCCAATTGCCCCATTTAATAATGCTTTATAAAAATATAAAGGATAATTTGCCTTTAAATAAGCCAATTGATAAGCTACTAAAGCATAAGCCACGGAATGGGATTTATTAAAACCATAGTTGGCAAATTCTAATATTAAATCATATATTTTCTGTGCTAATGATTTATCATAACCATTATTAATACAACCATTAATAAAATCAGGATATAGTTTTTCTAGTTCTGCTAGTTTCTTTTTTGACATGGCCTTTCTTAAAATATCAGCCTTACCATAAGTAAAACCAGCCATGACTCTAGCAATCTGAATAATCTGTTCTTGATAAACAATAATGCCATAAGTTTCTTTTAATATTGGCCTTAAATTTTCATGAAGATAATTTATCTTATCAGGATGAGCTCTATTTTCTAAGAAGATAGGGATATTCTTCATAGGACCTGGTCTAAATAAAGCAATTGTCATACCTATTTCTTCAAAAGTTCTAGGTTTCATCTTACGAATAAGATTTCGCATACCACTAGATTCTAATTGGAATACACCTAATACATTAACATTATCAATTAGTTCAAATGTCTTAGAATCATCCAAAGGAATATCTTTAATAGAAAACTTCTCTACATTATTAATATCATCTACAATTTCCGCAATAATGCTTAAATTTCTAATACTTAAAAAGTCCATCTTAATTAAACCCAATTCCTCTAGATGTTCCATAGTATATTGGGTAGAATATAAATCATTTTCAATCTTGATTACTGGTACAACCTCACTTAAAGGTTTTTTAGATAAGACAATACCAGCGGCATGAGTGGATTCGTGTCGCGGGAAAAACTCTAACTTTTTCGCAATCTTAAATAATTTTCTATATCTACTATCAGATTCAATAGTTTGCCTAAATATACCAACCTCATCATAGGCCTTCTGTAGATTCATATCTAAGGTATTTGGTATTAATTTGGCAATTCCATCTACTTCCTTACTGCTGTAGTTTAATGCTCTAGCGACATCTCTCAATACTTGCTTTGCCTTTAAAGTACCATAAGTAATAATATGTCCTACATGATCTTTACCATATTTATCTCTAACATATTCAATAACCTTATCTCTTTTATCATCAGGAAAGTCTGTATCAATATCAGGCATGGATATTCTTTCCGGATTTAAGAATCTTTCAAAGATTAAACCATATTTAATAGGATCAATATCAGTAATGCCAAGACAATATGCCACTAATGAACCAGCGCCACTACCCCTACCTGGTCCTACTAAGATATTATTTTTCTTAGCATATAGTATAAAATCATAAACAATTAAAAAATAATCCTCAAAATGCATATTGATAATTACTTTTAATTCATAATTTAATCTATCCGCATATTCCTTATTAATATTATTCTTTAATCTTCTTCTTAAACCTTCCTTACATAAAGAAATTAAATAATCCTTACTAGGAATTTGTTTCTTATTGATATATTCCGGAAGAGTTGTTTGATAATTTAAATCAACATTACATATCGAAGCTAAATAATCTGTATTATCTAGTTCCCACTTATCAAATAATAATGAAAACTCATCCATATTCAATAAGTGTCTACCACTATCTAAATTATTATCAACATCATCAATAGTCTTTTTATCTCTGATACATTTTAATACTTCATAATCCTCATTATCATCAACATTTAAATAATATGTTCTATTTAAAGCTATACATAAAATATTATTCTTTTTAAATAAATCCTTTAATATTAAATCCCTTTTCGCATTTATCGCAATATCATGGTCAACTAAACCAACAATATATTCTCCAAAAATCTCTTTTTGTTTATTTAAACCCTCTAATAAATCTAACTTCTTATCAACGTAATATGTTAAAGGCATATTATCAGATAATAAACATAAAATATTATGGTCTTTATATTTATTTAAGATATCAATATCAATTATCTTATTATCATTTATACATATATAGCTAGATAAAGCCATTAAGTTTTTAAAGCCTATATCATCTCTAGCATATAAAACAACAACATAATTTCTATCTTCAATATTAATTTCAACTTCTAAACCAAATATTGGTTTAATATCATTTTTTAAACATGCCTTCTTAAAACTCATAGCACCACTTAAAACATTTCTATCTACTAAACCAACACTCTTATAGCCATATTTTTTGGCATATGAAACAATACCCTCAATACTGCACATTGAAGACAATAAGGTATAAACACTTCTTATATATAAAGGACAACTCATCAAATACATTGTACTATATTGCCCAATAGTGCTAAAATAAAAATACCCCAGGGGGGTATATAGAAATGGAAAAAACATATCAAGTAAATGGAATGTCCTGTGTTATATGTAAGAACAATGTTGAAACAGGATTAAAACAACTAAAAGGTGTAAGTGATTGCAAAGTTAATCTATTAGAAAATGAAGCAACGGTAACTTTTGATGAAAATATAGTCAGCGAAGAAGCAATGGCCAAGGCTATAAAAGACTTAGGCTATGAATTGGTAATTAAGAAAACAAATACCGTTGATAAAAGTAAAAGAATATTAGTTATATCTATTATATTGGTACTAGTATTAATGTATTTCTCTATGGGACATATGATTAATCTACCTACTACTAACTATAGTAAATATATTCAATTAATACTTTGTACTATAACTATCATTATCAATAAAAGATATTATGTATCAGGTTTTAAAGCTTTAAAAAGATTAAAACCTAATATGGATTCCTTAGTATTTATATCTTCTTTTGTTTCCTATATCTATTCCATAATTGTCTTTAATAAACAAAATTATCACCTATATTTTGAAACCAGTGCTATGATTTTAGTTATTGTCTCAATTGGTAAATATATTGAAGGACAAAATAAAAATAAAGCAACTAAAACTATCCGTGGTCTAGCTACTTTAATACCAATGCAAGCAAATTTACTTGTTGGTAATGAAATAAAAATTATCCCAATTGATGATTTAAAAGTTAATGATATTGTTAGAGTCTTGCCAGGTGAATCTATTCCTCAAGATGGTGTTATTGTAAGTGGCAACTCTAATATAGATGAATCAATGATTACTGGTGAGTCTATGCCCCAATCTAAAACTATCGATGATAAGGTAATTGGTGGAACTATTAATTTAAATGGTCAAATTGATGTAAAAGTTACCACTAGAAATACCCAAACAACCTTATCAAAAATCATATCTTTGACAAAGCAAGCCACGATGTCAAAGATACATATTGAAAGATTTGCGGATACAGTTTCTAAATACTTTGTCTTCTCAGTTATTTCTATATCATTATTAACATTTATTATTTGGTATCTAACAAGTAAAGATATAGAGTTATCCTTAAACTTTGGCTTATCAGTGCTTGTTATATCGTGTCCGTGTGCCTTAGGTCTAGCAACCCCAAGTGCTATTATGGTTGCCACTGGTAAAAGTGCTGCCAATGGTATTCTAATTAAAAACCCTCAAGTATTAGAAATAGCTTGTAAAATAAAATATCTGGTATTAGATAAAACTGGTACCTTAACAAAAAATAAATTAGAAATAGTTGATATAAAAGAGTATGATGAGGAATTCATCAATGTCTTATCATCTCTAGAAGCTAATTCTAATCATCCAATTGCCAATACCATAAAGGAAAAATATAACAAAGGAAATCTTAAATTTGATTCCTTTGAACAAGCCTCTGCTTTAGGATTAATAGGCAAAATTGGTAGTGATGTTTACTATGCAGGAAATAAAAAACTTGCTTCAACTTATTGTAAGTTCAATGAAGATGAAATAGATAATAGTTATTCATATATATTAGTAGGTAAAAATGATAAATTATTAGGAATTGTTTATATTGCCGATACTTTAAAAGATACATCATTTATGGCAATTGCAAACCTTAAGAAAAGAAATATCACCCCTATTATGTGCACTGGTGATAATCAAATAACAGCTGATAATATTGCCAAGAAATTAAATATTGATGAATATCTATATTCCGTAAATCCAGCTGATAAAAATGCCTTGGTATTAGAAAAAAAGAAAAGTGGTATTGTTGCCATGGTTGGTGATGGTGTAAATGATGCCATTGGTTTATCTAGCGCTGATGTTTCATTCTCCGTAGCTAATGGCACCGATATTGCCTACGCTACAAGTGATGTAATATTAATGTCTAATAGTATTAATGATATAAATTACTTTATAGATTTAAGTAAAAAGACCATGAGAATAATAAAACAAAATCTATTTTGGGCCTTATTCTATAATGCCTTATTTATTCCACTAGCAGCTGGTGTATTCTATAAACCATTTAATATTATGCTTAATCCAATGATTGGTGCGGCTACAATGTGTATTAGTTCAATATTTGTTGTAACTAACGCATTAAGAATAAATTCGTTGAAAAAACAGGAGGAAATCAAAACAATGAACAAAGTAGTAAGTATTGAAGGAATGATGTGTGAAAAGTGTGCAGCACATGCCCAAAAAGCATTAAAAGATTTAGGAGCTGATGTTACAGTAAACCTACAAGAAAAGAAGGCTTATTTAAAAAACACAAGTCTAAGCGATGATCAAATCAAGGCTGCAATTGATGAAGCTGGTTATACAGTTACTGAAATAGTTAATGGTTAAAGATCAAAAAGTAAGAAAGTATTTAAGTATTGCCAAAGGCCAGCTTGAAGGAATCATCAAGATGGTTGATGATGATCGCTATTGTTTAGATGTATCAGATCAAATAATGGCAACTATAGCCTTACTTAAAAAAACAAATAATCTAATACTTAAGAACCATATACATAACTGTATAAAAGATTCTGTAGAATCTAATGATGCTTCAAAAGTAGAAGAATTATTAAAAGCTTTAGAAAAACAAATCTAAAGCTTTTTT
>CAVCTP010000003.1:0-30313 GCA_963605145.1 Tannerellaceae bacterium | reverse complement strand
GATCCTTTCTTATATCGCTATGATAATGGTTATCATATTATTATGTCTTTGGTTAGTTTTGCCAACGGCCATATATTTGGTTTAGGTTATGGCAATTCTATTCATAAATATATGAATTTCCCTAACCCTTCAAATGATTTTATTCTTCCAGTAATAGTTGAAGAATTAGGAATTGTTGGTTTTGCGGTACTAGTAATACTATATTTAACTATGTTGTCACCATTGATATATTATTCATTTAAGTCAAAAACTATATCTAGTAAGATTATTTTAATGGGAACATTTGTCTATTTTGCGGTGCACTTTATTTTAAATGTAGGTGGTGTTAGTGGCTTAATACCTCTTACGGGAGTACCATTATTATTAATAAGTTCAGGAGGTTCTTCTTTATTAGCTTCAATGATAAGTTTAGGTTTCTCACAAGCCGAAATAATAAAGAATAAGGAATTAAATGCGAATAATAGCGGGCAAGTATAAAAAAACACCTATAAAAACAATAGAAGGAACTGATATCACTAGACCTACTAGAGATATGGTTAAGGAAGCAGTTTTTTCTAGTATTGATATCTATTCTGATACCATTTTTCTAGATTTATTTTCTGGTT
This sequence comes from Tannerellaceae bacterium, assembly GCA_963605145.1. Lineage (GTDB taxonomy): Bacteria > Bacillota_I > Bacilli_A > Erysipelotrichales > Erysipelotrichaceae > Colivicinus. Next base: position 29,708 of record CAVCTP010000003.1, on the reverse strand, counting down.
CTGGTGCTATTGGTTTAGAAGCTTTATCACGTGGGGCTAAGGATGTTGTTTTTAATGATATTAATAGGGATGTTGTTAAGATAATTAAGGAGAATTTAAATAAGGTAAAGGAAAATAGAACTGTTTTAAATTTAAATTATGATGAATGTTTATATAAATTAAAGGGTTATAAATTTGATTATATTTATTGTGATCCTCCTTATAATTTTGCTTATTATGAGGATTTATTTATTAATATTGATAAATATGAACTTTTAAATGAAAAGGGTATAATCATTGTAGAAATTAGAAAAGATAGAGATTTAGATTTAAAGGATTCTTATTTAGATATATATAAATATAAAGAAAAGAAATATGGTATTACTAAGGTCTTATATTATAAAAAGGGGAATGTATGATTAAAGCAATATATCCAGGAACATTTGATCCAATTACTGTTGGCCACTTAGATGTAATTAAAAGAGCTGCTTCTATTTATGATAAGTTAATAGTTGCTGTTATGGATAATCCAAGTAAGAAGTGTACCTTTACAAAGGAAGAAAGAGTTGAATTAATTCAAAAATGTATTAATGATTTTCCAAATGTTGAGGTTGTATTAGGAGAAGGTTTAACAGTTAATCTAGCTAAGAAATATGATTGTAAGGTAATTGTTAGAGGTGTTAGAGCTATATCAGATTATGAATATGAATTAGGATTGGCTACCGCTAATATGAGCTTAGATAAGGATATAGAAACAGTATTCTTAGTAGCAAAACCTGAATTATCCTTCTTATCTAGTTCTATTGCTAAGGAAATTGCTTCATTTAAGGGAGATATAAGTCTATATATTCCTGAGGCTATTTGTAAGCAGGTAAGTGAAAAATTGTTGAAAAAATAAAAATTGAAAAAAATTTAAATTATTAGCACTATCTTGTTGACAGTGCTAATTTTTTGGTGTATATTAGCAATTGAAGTTAAAGAGTGCTAAAAAGGAGGTGGCTATATGGTCTTAACTGAGAGAATGGTAGAAATACTAAAGGCTATCGTTGATGAATTCGTGGCAACAGCTGAGCCAGTTGGTTCTAAAACATTAGTCGATAAATATAAATTGCCATATTCAAGTGCAACAATAAGAAATGATATGGCCATTCTTGAAGAACTTGGCTATCTTGAAAAGCCACATACTTCTGCTGGTAGAATTCCTTCAAATAAGGGCTATAAATATTATTGTGAACACTTATTAAAGAAGGATATGGATGATGAGGTTAAATATACTCTAGCAAATATATTTGATCGTAAATCTATGAATATCGAAGAAGCTATAAAGGAGTCTTGTAAGATAGTTTCTGATATGACAAATCTTGCTTCTGGTATGCTTGGTCCTGATGCTAAGAAACAAACTCTAGAACATATTAAAGTGTTCCAGATTGATGCAAGAACTGCGGTATGTGTATTTATAACAAATACTGGTTATACCGAAAATAAGACCTTTAATTTCCAAGATGATGTTTCGGTTGATGATATTGAAACATGTACAAGCATATTGAATGACCGTTTAAAGGGAACTCATATTTATGATTTACCAGAAAAGATGGAAGCATTAAAGCCAATCTTGAATAAGTCAGTACAAAGGTTTGAAATGTTATATAACGCTTTTGCTGGAGCATTTGTGAAATTTGCTTCAGAGACAATGTACTTTGAAGGTGAAACAAATATGATGTATCAACCAGAATATGCTGATGTTGAAAAATTGAAAGAGTTGACAAAATTCTTCGATGATTCAAAATTATTTAGAAATTTGGTAGAACATGAAACAGGTAAGAATGATGTAATGGCAATAACTCCAAAGGGTACAGAACTTGTTTGGAAGGATGATTTAGCGATTGTGTCTAGTGAAATTAAACTATCAGAAAATCCTGATGACAATGCTAGATTGATGGTAGTTGGTCCTAGACGTATGGAATATAGTAGAGTTGTTAATTTATTAGACTTTATCTGTAAAGAAATAGAAGATATGTTTAATTAGAAAGGACGATATGTCGAAGAAAAAGAGGAAGCACAACATGGCAGATCCAAAAAAGAATGCTCCTGTAGAGGAAGAAAAAAAAGAAGAAATAAAACAGGATGATAAAGAAGTTGTTGAAGATATCAATGAGGAATCCATTGAAGATAAGTTGAAAAAGCAGATTGAAGATTTAAAAAATGATTATGCTAGAGCTTATGCGGATACGGAGAACTTAAGAAAAAGATTAACTAACGAAGCTGAACAAGCTCGTAAGTATCGAATTCAAAGTTTTGCGAAGGAAATACTTCCAGTCATTGATAATCTAGAAAGAGCGTTGTCGATAGAAGTATGTGAAGCTGATGAAAGCTTCAAAAAAGGTGTCCAGATGACATACGATCAGTTGTTAAATGCTTTAAAGAATGAGGGCGTTGAAGTAATTGATTGTTTAAATAAACCGTTTGATCCTAATTTCCATCAAGCAATTATGCAAGAGAAGAAAGAGGGAGTTGAGAAGGGTTTAGTCATAGAAGTATTACAAAAAGGTTATTTATTAAAAGATAGAATCTTACGACCAGCAATGGTTAAGGTAAGCGAATAAGGAGGAAATTGAAATGAGTAAAATTATTGGTATTGATTTAGGTACAACAAATAGCTGTGTAGCAGTTATGGAAGGAAAAGAAGTTAAAGTTATAACAAACCCTGAGGGTAATAGAACAACACCTTCAGTAGTTGCATTTAAAGATGGTGAAATAATTGTCGGTGATGCCGCTAAAAGACAAGTAGTTACAAATAAGGATTCAGTATCTTCTATTAAGAGATTAATGGGTTCTAATGAAAAGGTTCATGTAAATAATAAGGATTATACTCCTCAAGAAATATCAGCTATGATTCTTCAATATATGAAGAAATATGCTGAAGGTTATTTAGGAGAACCTGTAACAAAGGCTGTTATTACTGTTCCTGCATACTTCAATGATGCCCAAAGACAAGCAACTAAGGATGCTGGTAAGATTGCTGGACTTGAAGTAGAAAGAATTATTAATGAACCTACTGCTGCTGCTTTAGCATTTGGTATTGATAAGGCTGATGTTGAACAAAAGGTATTGGTATTTGACTTAGGTGGTGGTACATTCGATGTTTCTATCATTGATATTGCTGATGGTACATTTGAAGTTCTAGCTACTGCTGGTGATAATAGACTTGGTGGTGATGACTTCGATAATGTTATCGTTGATTGGATGGTAGAAGATTTCAAGAAACAACATCATGGTATTGATTTGTCAAAAGATAGAATGGCTTTACAAAGATTAAAGGAAGCTGCTGAAAAGGCTAAGAAGGATTTGAGTTCAATGGTACAAACTCATATCAATCTACCATTTATCTCAGCTGATGAATCTGGTCCATTACATCTAGATATGGATTTAAGTAGAGCTAACTTTGATAAGATGACTAAGTTCCTAGTTGATAAGACTATTGGCCCAGTTAAACAAGCTTTAAATGATGCTGGTTTAAGTGCTAATGATATTAATCAAGTATTGTTAGTTGGTGGTTCTACAAGAATGATTTCTGTACAAGAAGCTGTTAAGAAAGAACTTGGTAAAGAACCTAATAAATCTGTTAACCCTGATGAAGTAGTTGCTATGGGTGCTGCAATTCAAGGTGGTGTATTGAATAATGAATTCAATAATGTATTGTTACTTGATGTTACACCATTGTCATTAGGTATTGAAACATTAGGTGGTGTATCTACTGTATTAATCCCTAGAAATACAACAATTCCTACAAAGAAGTCACAAATCTTCTCTACAGCTGCCGATAATCAACCAGCTGTTGATATCCATGTATTACAAGGTGAAAGACCAATGGCTGCTGATAATAAGACATTAGGCAACTTCCAATTAACTGGTATTGCACCTGCTAGACGTGGTGTTCCACAAATCGAAGTTACATTTGATATCGATGTTAATGGTATCGTTCATGTATCTGCATTAGATAAGGGTACTAATAAGAAACAAGAAATCACAATTTCTGGTTCATCTGGTTTATCAGACGAGGAAATCGACAAGATGGTTAAGGAAGCTGAAGAAAACAAGGAAGCTGATGATAAACGTAGAGAGGAAATTGAATTAAAGAATAAGGCTGAAAGCTTTGTAGCACAAATTGATCAAACTCTAGACAATAAGGATATCAATGTTCCAGAAGATCAAAAAGCTCAAGTTAAATCTTTAAGAGATGAATTACAAAAAGCTATTGATAATAATGATTATGCTACATTAAAGAGCAAGTTAGAGGAACTTGAAAAAGCTGCTCAAGCTATGTCTGAACAAATGTATCAACAACAAGCACAACAACAAGGTAGTGCTAATACAAATTCTACTAACAACAATAACAATGATGATGTAGTAGATGCTGATTTTAAAGCTAAAGAATAATTTTTAAAGAAAGGATGGTATTATGGCAGATAAAAGAGATTATTATGATGTCTTAGGAGTAGCTAAGAATGCTAGTGAAGATGAAATCAAAAAAGCATATCGTAAACTTGCAAAGCAATACCATCCTGACATCAATAAAGCGCCAGATGCTGAAGAGAAATTTAAGGAAATAAATGAGGCCTATGAGGTATTGTCTGATAGCCAAAAAAGAGCTAATTATGATCAATATGGCTTTGATGGTGTAGATGGTCAAGGCTTCGGTGGTTTCTCTTCTGGCTTTGGTGGTATGAATATGGATGATTTGGGTGATATCTTCTCATCATTCATGGGCGGCAATAGCGGTTTCTCGGGTTTCAACTTTGGTGGCAGAAGTTCTAGAAGAAGAGGCCCAAGCAAAGGTGAAAATAGATACATTGCTTTAGAGATTGATTTTCTAGATTCCATTCATGGTGTAACTAAGACTATCAATATAAATGTAGATAAAACATGTTCACATTGTAATGGAAGTGGTGCTGCTAGTAGCTCTGATGTAACAACCTGTCCAACATGTAATGGTAGTGGCGTTGTAACTAGACAAAGTCGTACTCCATTTGGCATTATGCAGCAACAAAGTGTATGTCCAGATTGTAATGGTACAGGTAAGAAGATTACTAAGAAATGTCCATATTGTAATGGTCAAGGTTATAACTCTGTTAAAGAACAGGTTGAGGTTAATATTCCTGCTGGTATATCAAATGGCCAACAAGTTCGTGTTCAAGGTTATGGTGAACGTGGTGAAAATGGTGGTCCAAATGGTGACTTGTATATCGAAATTAGAGTTAGACCTCATGCCCATTTTGTTAGGGATGGTAATGATATATATATTAAGGTTCCAATTAGTTCAGTAGAGGCAACATTAGGCACAAAGATTGATGTTCCTACAGCTTATGGCGATGTTGAATTAAGTATTCCTGCTGGTAGTCAACCTAATTCAAAATTAAGATTAAAGGGCTATGGTGTTAAGAATTTAAGAAGTGGCATCAAGGGTGACCAATATGTTGAATTAGATGTAACTATTCCTAAAAAGCTAACAAAAGAAGAAAAAGAATTATATGAAAAACTTGCCCAGAAGAAGGAAAATATCTTCGACAAGTTTAAAAAGAATTTTAAGTAGGTTATGCCTACTTAAAAAAATCATGTTAATTAGCACTCGAAGATGTTAAGTGCTAAAGGAGGTAATTATGAATCCTGAATTAATGACGGAAAAACTACAAGAAATATTCATGAAGGCAATCAGTATCTGTAAGCAAAATAATAACCCAGAACTGTCTTGTGAACATTTGTTTGTAGCATTCTTTGAAGATGAAGATATAAGAGATTTATTAAATAGTTTTCATACTAATGTAAATCAATTAATTGAAATAAATAAAAAATATCTATCTAAATTAAGTAGCACTGATTCTACAAGTGAGCCAATGCTTAATAGATATTTAAGTGCTTCATATAATGAGGCATTACAAAAATCAAAACAAAGAAAAGATAAATATATTTCTATGTTTGATATGTTTATCTGTACATTGTTTAATAATTCTGAAGTATCAAATGAATTAAGAAATTATTGTGGCTTTACGCGTCATGATATTGAAGATAAATTGAGTTTAGAAAGGGGTGGCACTATGATTAATAATCAAGAAGATGAAAATAATCTAAATCCATTAAAGAAATATGGTAGAGACTTAGTTACTGATGTTCGAAATGGTAAGATTGATCCTGTCATCGGTAGAGATGATGAAATAAGAAGAGTTATTGAAATATTGTCACGTAAGACAAAGAACAATCCAGTTTTAATTGGTGAGCCAGGTGTTGGTAAGACTGCTATTGTTGAAGGATTAGCTTGGCGTATATTCAACAATGATGTTCCACTAGGCTTAAAAGACAAAGAATTAATCGAACTTGATATGGGTTCTTTGATTGCTGGTGCTAAATACCGTGGTGAATTTGAGGAAAGATTGAAGGCTGTCTTAAAACAAGTTCAAGATAGTCAAGGTAAGATAATTTTATTTATCGATGAGATACATAATCTAGTTGGTGCTGGTAAAACTGAAGGTGCTATGGATGCTGCCAACTTGTTGAAACCAATGCTTGCTAGAGGAGAATTAAGATGTATTGGTGCGACAACATTTGATGAATATCGTGAATATATTGAAAAGGATAAGGCTCTAGAAAGAAGATTCCAAAAGGTTACTATTGATGAGCCTACTGTAGAAGATACAATATCAATTCTAAGAGGTTTAAAGGATAGATTTGAGGCCCACCATGGTGTAAAGATTAAGGATGATGCTATTATTGCAGCAGCTACTTTATCAAATAGATATATTACTGATAGATTTTTGCCTGATAAGGCTATCGATTTAATTGATGAAGCTTGTGCTTCTACAAGGGTTGAAATGGATTCTAAACCACTTGAACTAGATGAATTATCAAGAAAGATTGATACCTTAGAGATTGAAAAGATTTCTTTAAAGAAAGAAAAGGATGATGAAAAGGCCGCTAAGAGGCTTGAGGAACTAGAAAAAGATCTAGTTGAATTAAAGCAAAAGAAGGCTGTTCTTGAAAATAGATGGAATAAGGAAAAGGAAGACTTATCTAAGAGTAAGGATATTAAAGCAAAACTTGAAAAGGCAAAACTTGAAATGTCTGATGCGCAAAACAATGCTGATTATGAAAAGGCTAGTAAGTTGCAATATGAAACTATTCCAAGTCTAGAAAAGAAATTAAATGAGTTACAGGAAGCAAATAAGGAAGAAAAGATGCTTTCCGAAATAGTTGATGAAGAATCGATTGCTAAGGTTGTTTCTAAGTGGACTCATATTGAAGTATCTAAATTAATGTCAACAGAAAGAGAAAAGTTGTTGAAATTAAAAGAAAAATTGGCACTAAGAGTAATTGGCCAAGATGATGCTTTGAATCTAGTAAGTGATGCAATACTAAGAAATAAGGCTCAGGTTTCTGATATTAATAGACCTATTGGTTCATTCCTATTCTTAGGTCCTACTGGTGTTGGTAAGACTGAGGTTGCCAAGGCCTTAGCTGAACAATTATTTGATGATGAAACAAAGATTGTCAGAATTGATATGTCAGAATATATGGAAAAGTTCTCAGTATCTAGATTAATTGGTGCTCCTCCAGGATATGTTGGTTATGAAGAAGGTGGCCAATTAACTGAAGCCGTTAGAAGAAAACCTTATTCAATTGTCCTTTTAGATGAAATTGAAAAGGCTCATCCTGATGTATTCAATATCTTATTACAAATCCTAGATGATGGTAGAATCACTGATTCTAAAGGTGTAACAGTAGACTTTAAGAATACTATTATTATCATGACATCTAATTTGGGTAGTGAATTTGCTTTTGAAAAAGATGTTGAAAAGAAACAAAAAGAATATGAAGAAGTTGTTAAAGCAACATTCAAACCAGAATTCATTAATAGGATTGACGAAATCATCGTATTTAATCCATTAGATAAACAAGTTATTAAGAAGGTTGCTGAAAAGTTCTTAAATCAATTAAAACAAAGATTATTACAATCTGATGTTGTTCTAGAGATTAGTGATAAGGCTCTAGATAAGATTGCGGAACTAGGTTTTGATGAAGTATATGGTGCTAGACCTATGAAGCGTCATATACAACGTTCTATTGAAACTTTAATAGCTAAGTATCTACTAGAAAACTATGATGAGAAACATATAATCGTAGACTTGGATGATAATGGAAATTACATTATTAGAAATAAGTAATAAAAAAAGAGTTCTTAATTGAACTCTTTTTGAATGGTTTATTCGTTAGATCTTCTTTACATCAACTGCTTGAGGACCTTTATCGCCATCGTTTACTTCGTATTCAACAGCTTGTCCTTCGTCAAGAGTCTTGTATCCATCAGCTTGGATAGCAGAGAAGTGTACGAATACTTCTTTACCATCATCACCAGTGATGAAGCCATAACCCTTAGCGGCATTAAACCACTTTACTTTTCCTGTCATTAAATCCCCTTTACTAGCAACACTTATATGCTCCTTCATAATATGACATTTCAAAAACTTTTACAATTACTTTCGGAAAAATTGTTCATTTAATTTTGCATTCTTTACACAAAAAATCAGGCTTATTTTTAGAATGAATAAATACAATTTTTATTAAGCTAACAAAAGTTACACCATATAGAGGATTTAAAAAATAGCCTATAAAATAAGGCTAATTTATGAATTGGTTCAAAACTTGAGTTTAACTAGTCTTCGAACCTGTTCTCAATAAAATCTTTATAACTTGCTTCAATTCTTTCTATATCTTCTTCACAAAGATTTCCAATTTGAAATATGAAACTATCTTTAGAAAGAAGCATTACCTTTGATACTCTAGCAGTAGATGCAAGTCGTAATCCAGCTTCTTCCCAATATAATATTGGAATATCATATGGATCTGTTGCTCGCGGTTGATGTTTTGTTATCTTAACAGATAAAACACCTAAAATATTTTCATCCAAGACGACAACTGGCCTATTTATTATTTGAGTTTTATCTTCTTCAAGCGGAAACTCTACAAACCATACTTCACCTTTTTCCATTATTTAATTCCTTTTTCTTTTTTTAGTTGTTTATATAAATCATCCCATTCAGATTCATTAACCCAATCATCATCTTTTGAAATAATTGCTTTTCCATCGTCATTATATTTTGTATTTTTCATAGCTTGATGATATGCCTTTGCATTATATATTCCATTATTCATACTAGGATGAAATGGTAATGCTTGCTCTCTAACAGCTTGTTTAGCTGCCATAGTAAAAAAGGTTGTAAGATCTAAACCGAGATTTGACATAAGTTCTTGAAGTTGTGATTTTAATTTTTCATCCATACGCATTGTCACATTTGTATTAGCCATAGGTATAACTCCTTAATATTCCTTTGATTTGTCTTTACTATATCTTACTCAAAAATACGCATAGTGTAAATGCGTTGTAAATACAATGCGAATACTGTATTAGAATGTTAGCTCTATAATTCAAATTGTAGGGGGTTTTTTATATATCTATAAACATTTAATGATGCTTACTGCATTAGCAGCAGCACCTTTTCTTATTTGATCACCTGCACAAAATAGTGATATTCCGCCTTCTAATACTCTATCTTTTCTAATTCTACCAACATATACCTTATCTTGATTACTTGTTAATAGGGGTGTTGGATATTGATTTTGACTAGGATTATCATATAAAACAACACCATCTTGTTTATTAAGTGCTTCTTTAACTTCTTCAACATTTAAATCTTTTTCGCATTTTAATGAAAGTGAAATGCAATGGCTTCTTAAAACAGGAACTCTAACGCAAGTACAAGTAACTTTTAAATCTTTATTATGTAAAATTTTGCGACCTTCATTTTCCATTTTCATTTCTTCACTTGTATAATCATCGTCCTTTAAAGAGCCAATAAAAGGAATACAATTATAGGCAATTGTATAAGGAAAAACATTAGGTTCATAATTTATATCTATAATTTCTTTTTCAAGTTCATCAATACCACCTTTGCCAGCACCAGATACTGCTTGGTATGTTGAAGCAATTATATATTTAATTGGTGAAATTTTATTAATAGCATTAATTGCCATAAGTGTAATAATAGTTGAACAATTTGGGTTAGAGATAACTCCATTATGTTTTTTACAATCATCACCATTAATCTCTGGAATTACTAAAGGAACATCTTTTTCCATTCTAAAAGCACTGGAGTTATCTATAAAAATAGCACCAGCTTTAACAATATCATCTCTATATAATTTAGCGACTTCATTGCTGCTAGCTCCTAGAACGATATCTAAACCTGAGAAAGAATTGTGATTGGTTTCTTGTATAAAAACGTCTTTACCTTTAAATCTAATGGTTTGTCCGCTAGATCTAGAGCTTGCCAATAAAACAAGTTCATCTACATTGATGTTTTGTTCAATAAGACAATCAATCATTTGTCTGCCAACAACTCCGCTGGCACCTAAAATTCCTATTTTCATTTTATAAACCTCTTATAAATTGCTTCAATTGTTTTTGTATAATTTTCATCATCAACACCAACTAAGATTGAAGTTTCATCAGCACCTTGGGAAATGGTTCTGATATTAATACCATTTTCTCCAAGTAGAGAAAAGATTTCACCAGAAATTCCTTTACGTTCTTTTAGGCCTCTGCCAACTACGCAGACCAAAGATAAATTATCATAAATTGAAACTTCTTCACATTTTAAATTATTCTTAATTTCATTTGATAGTTCATATACATTATTTTTTATATCATTCTTATCAACAATTATTGAAAAAGAATCAATACCTGTTGTAACCATAACAATTGAAATTTTATAATGTTCAAAAATATCGAGTGTTTTTCTTAAGAAGCCAATTTCACTACTTGAATTAGTCTTAATAATATTTAAAACCATGAAATCTTTTTTACCAGTAATACCTGTAATAGGAAGTTCTTTTAAATTTTCATTATTATCGTGAACAATAATTGTTCCATCATCTTCAGGCTTATTAGTATTTAAAATATGAATTGGTATATTTTTTATTTTAACAGGGAAAATAGATTCATCATGTAAGACACTTGCGCCCATATAGGACATTTCTCTAAGTTCTCCATAAGTAATTGTTTTAATCTTTTTAGGATTTTTAATAATACGAGGATCACATACATAAATACCAGAAACATCAGTCCAGTTTTCATATACCTTAGCATCACATACATTGGCTAATAATGCGCCAGTAATATCACTTCCGCCTCTGCTCATCAGCTTAATAACTCCATTTGGTAGAGCACCATAAAAACCAGGAACTACAATCTTTTTATTGGTATGTAAATAAGGAGTGAATTTTTGATTAGTTTTGTTTATATCAATAGTGCCATCATAATTAAAACAAATCACATCTTTAGCATCAACGAATTCTGCATCTAAATATAAAGCTAAAAGTTTAGATGAGAGATATTCACCATAAGAAACAACTTGATCATCATTGTTTTTATTTTCTAAAAGAAATTTTATCTTTTCAATTTCACTATCTAAATCAAAATCAAGATTTAAATCGTCAATAATTGATTGATGTTTAAAAATAATTTGGTCTAGTATTTCTTTATAAGACATGCCATATTTTTTATGAGCTAAGCATAAATATAATAAATCTGTTACTTTGTGGTCTTGCTTAAAGGCTTTGCCACAAGCCGAAGCAACAATAACTTTTCTTTCTTCTTGAGAATTTACAATATCCTTTATCTTCTTAAATTGACCAGAACTTGATAAAGAAGATCCCCCAAATTTACAAACTTTAATCATTTCTCACCTCACATACAAAATAATCATCTTGAATTATTTTCTTTAATGTATTTATATTAATTTTCTTTGTTATAAAGCAATTATCATTAATCTTTTTATCAACATATTCCTCATCTATTTTTCCTCTAATATAATAAGCAGAAGATGATATATCTAAATCACAATGTGAAAATTCAGAAATCTTTTTGGCGTAATTATCTTCACTTAATAAATCTTTTATAACATTAGATGCTGTAGGCATTGAACCAGCACCTTGGCCAATTAGATAAAACTTATTTAAATTCTTGCTTCTAATCATAAAACAATTATTATTTAAATTTATATTAGAAAAAATATTATCTTTTAAAATTGATGGTATTACTTTTAATTGATATTTATTGTTATATTTTGTTGCGCTTGCTAGAAGGATGCATTTATAGCCTTCTTTTTTAAAATAAGCAATATCATTCTTATCAATATTTTTAATTCCTAATATAAAAATATCATCTAGTTTAAAAGCTTTATTAAAAGCTAAAAGGGAAGCAAGAATCAACTTATTTGCGCTATCAATACCATTTATATCATCACTTGGATCTTTTTCCGCATATCCTAAATCTTGAGCACTTTTTAAAGCATCTTTAAATTCTAAATTCTCATTGTACATTCGATCCAATATATAATTGCTTGTGCCATTCATAATACCTGCAATCTCTAAGATAGAATCAGACTTTTCTATTTTTTTAATTTCACTAAGTACGGGAATACCACCACCACAAGCGCTTGAATATATTAAAGTTGTATTATTTTTGATTGCCAGATTATTTATTTCTTTTAAATAAGTTACCAACATTTTCTTGTTTGCGGAAACAAATTTTTTCTTATTATTTAAGGCTAATGATGCATAATCAAAAGCAGGGTTATTGCCACCAATACATTCAACAATTGCATCTATTTGCTTATCATTTACAATGTCATTTATATCTTCTGTTAAATATGAATCAACATCTAGTAGTTTATTTTTATCTTTTACTAGAATATATTTAACATTTATATTATTTTCTTGGCATTGTTTATATACACCACTGCCAACTGTTCCAAATCCTAATAATCCAATATTCATACTGTATCTCACACGCGTACACTTGTTTACTTATAGAAAACATAGTATCATGTTTATGTCTAATAAACAAGGTAAAAAATATGAAATATATAAATACGAGATGTGAAAATGAAATTGTTGATGATAAAACTGCCATTATAAATGGTTTAGCTAAAGATGGTGGTCTTTATGTTCCAAAGGAAATTAAAAAAATTGATAATATTTATAAATTAAAAGATTTAGATTATAAGCAACTTGCTTATAGTATTATTTCATTGTTTTTTGATGATTTGGATTTAAAAGACATAGATAAAGCCTACAATAGTTTTGATACTGATGAAATAACACCTCTTAAAAAAGTAAATAATGATTATTTTTTAGAGTTATATCATGGACCAACATGTGCTTTTAAAGATGTAGCTTTACAACTTTTACCTTATATTCTTACTAAGGCAAATAGTGATAATAAACCAATTTTTATTTTAAGTGCTACTAGTGGTGATACTGGTAAAGCAGCACTTGAAGCTTTTAAAGATGTTGATAAGACTAATATTTGTGTCTTATATCCTTATAAGATGGTTTCTGTTATTCAAGAAAGACAGATGACTACAACCTGTGGTAACAATGTTGATGTTATTGCGGTTAAGGGCAATTTTGATGATTGTCAAAGATTAGTTAAAGATATATCTAAAAACAATAAATTTAATAATATTCATCTAACTAGTGCTAATTCAATTAATATTGCCCGTTTAATTCCCCAAACTGTTTATTATTTCAAAGCTTATTTTGATTTATTAAATAATTCAGAAATTAAAAAAGATGAAAAGATTGATTTCTATGTACCTACTGGTAATTTTGGTAATATCTTAGCTGGCTATATCGCAAAGCAAATGGGTTTACCAATTAATAAATTAATTTGTGCTTCTAATAAAAATAATGTTTTAAGTGATTTTTTAAATAATGGTAAATATAGTTCAAATAGGCCTTTTTATAATACAATGGAACCTTCAATTGATATTTTAGTTTCTAGTAATTTGGAAAGACTTTTATATTTAAAGAGTAAAGATACAAAACTTGTTGAAGAATTAATGAATTCTTTAAATAAGAATGGTGAATATCAAATAAGTAAAGAGCTATTAAAAGAAATACAAAATGATTTTATAGGTATTTATTGTAATGAAAAAGAAGTAAAGGAAAGTATTAAAGAATATTATGATAAGTATAATTATTTAATAGATCCTCATAGCGCAATTGCTTTAGCTTCTTCTAAGAAAATTCAAAGCAATAATAAAAGAGTAATTCTATCAACAGCATCACCATTTAAATTTTCAAAAGATGTATATAAATGTTTAAGAGATATAGACATTGATGATAATTTAAAGGCAATTAAAATATTAGAAAATTATACAAATATAAAGGCTCCTTATAATTTAAGTAATTTAGAAAATAAAGAAGTAAGATTTAAAGAAGCAATAGAAAAAAATGATATGCAAAGTATCACTACAAAGATTGGAGTTAAAGATGTTTAAATATATAGTTCCAGCTACTAGTGCAAATCTTGGAATTGGCTTTGATTGTCTTGGTTTAGCCTTAAATATTTATGATTATTTTATAGTTGAAGAAAATGATAAATTTGATCTTTCAGGTTTTATAGATAATAATCCTGATAATAATTTATTTATTGAGGCTTATATAAAAACATGTAAATTAAAAAATAAAAATATTATTCCTTTAAAAGTTAATTTAAAAGCAAATGTACCAATAAGTAGAGGCCTAGGTTCTAGTAGTTGCATGATTGTTGGCGGCATTTATGCTTTTAATCTAATTCATAATAATATTTTAAGTAAGAAGGAGATGTTAGAAATAGCCACTAATATTGAAGGACATCCGGATAATGTAGCGCCTTGTATCTATGGTGGACTTTGTGTCAGCAGCAATAATGAAACATTAAAACTTAAAGTTAGTTCTAAGTGGCATTTTGGTGTATGGATACCACCATATGAAATAAGTACAAGCGCAGCTAGAAAAGTATTGCCAGATAATTATTCAAGGGAAGATGTTGTATCTAATATTGCCAGTGCCATTAAAGGAATAAAGGCTTTAGAAACTTTTGATTTAGAAAATATTAAATATTTATGTAATGATAAGATACATGAACCATATCGTAAATCTTTAATTAAGGATTTTAAAAAATATGAAAATTTAGCTTATCAAAATGGCGCAAAAGCTTTCTTAATCTCTGGTTCTGGTAGTACTTGCTTATCAATTTCTGATAAAGATTTAAATATTGATTCAAGTATTAATTATAAAAATATAAAAGTTGATAATAAGGGGGTAAGATGTCTAAAGAATACTTAATTGTTGATAATGAACTTTTGCCTAAATGCTTTAAAAAAGTTATTGAAGCAAAGAGTCTTTTGAATAATACTGATAGTAATATTACAAGTATTTGTAAGAAATGTGGTATTTCAAGAAGTACATTTTATAAATATCAAGATAAAGTTTTCTTATATAAACAAGAAAATAAAGAAAGAAAGCTTGTTTTATCATTGACTCTTTTTCATAAACCAGGAGCTTTATCTAAGGTATGTCAATTTTTATTTAAGGAAAATGTGTCAATCATTACCATATCTCAATCTGTTCCACTTAAAGGTATTGCATCACTTATCTTAAGTTTAGATATTAGTGATTTAAATAAATCAATTGATAACTTTAAAAATGATTTAAAGAAAATTGATGAAATCAAAGATTTAAGATTAATATCTTATGAGTAGATTAAATAGTCAATTAGAATTTGATTCAGATGATAAAAAATAAGGAGTAATAAAAATTATGATATATCCAAAATTTATTAAAGAAGGCGATACTATTGGTATCTGTCCATTAAGTGCAGGTGTTGGCCATCAATTAGATGAATATGATGAATCTTTGTCGGTTTTAAAACAAGCAGGTTATAAGATTAAGGAGACAAAATCAGTAAGAAATAATAATCCTCGTGCTGCTGGTGCAAAGGTTAGAGCGAAAGAGTTTGATGAACTTGTTTGTGATAAAGATGTTGATTTTATTAATTTAGTATCAGGTGGTGATTATCAATTAGAAACAGTACCTTATATTAATTATGAACATATCAAGAATAATCCTAAATGGATAATGGGTTATTCTGATCCTACTAATATTCTTTTCCCTACAACAACATTATTAGATATTGCGACAATGTATGGTGAAAATGGTGGTGGTTTTAAGATTAATGGTAATAAGTGTCAAAAGGTTAATTTAGAATATATGAAGGGTAATTTATTAACCCAAAAATCTTATAAGAATTATTGTAATGCTTTAGATATTTATCAAGATAATCCCCATTATGATAATAAAGTTAATTGGCTATCAAAAAAGGAAGTAGATGTTAGTGGTAGATGTATTGGTGGTTGTTTTGATGTAATAGAAAAATTAATTGGTACACCATATGATGGTACAAAGGATTTTATTGAAAGATATAAAGAAGATGGAATTGTTTGGTATTTTGATGTCTTTTCAATGTCTTCTTTTAACTTTTATTTATCTTTATTACAAATGAAACTAGCTGGTTATTTTAAATATTGTAAAGCTGTTTTAATTGGTAGGGTTGCTATACCTAATGTTGATAATGAGAATTTAGATTATATTAAAGCCGCTGATAAAGCATTAGGAAAAATACCACATATTATGGAAATGGATATTGGCCATTCTGATCCTCGTATGACATTAATAAATGGGGCAATAATTAATGTTAAATATAAGGATGGAAAGGGCAGTATATCATTCAATTTAAAATAAATGCTGCAAAAACCATAATTAAGAATGACCATAATGGCCATTCTTTTTAATTGAATTATTCAAATAAAAAAGATGTTAAGTATACTGGCAAGCATAGGATATCTTTATCTTTTGATACACCTTTAGTATGAATAATATACCTATTAGCTATGCGACTAGAATATTTTTCATAAAATTTATCAATTGATTCATGTTTTCGATAATTAGAGGATTTAACTTCTATAGGACATATTTTATTTCCTTTTGTGATAATAAAATCTATTTCATAATTGCATTTTTGATTTTCATTTTTGAATGTGTAATAAAATAAAGATTTTTCATTACTAACCAAAATCTGTGCTACTACATTTTCATATAAATACCCCAAATTAACTGGTAGGTTATTAGTTAATAGTTTTTCATATATTGTATTTTGAGTAAACTCTTGATTTTTAAATTGTAATGTGACAAATAGTCCTGTATCTAATAGATATAATTTGAAATCATCTAAGTTAATATAAGCGGATAAATCTATATTTGGGTCATTAGTACGATAGGCTACATTAACAATTTTTGATTCTTTTAGTTCAGATATCAAAGTTGATGTTGTATCTTCTGATAAATTATATGAATTTAAAATTTTACCCATTTGATATCCCTTGGTATTTTTATTTAATTGTGAAGGTATAGCTTCAAATAGTGTTTTTAATCTTCCAGTAGGATCAATTTTGGCTAAGTCATTTTCATATAATTTAATAATGTCCCTTTTTACCATATCAACATTTTTAAAGTTATATGTATTTAGATATTCGTCTATAGCTTGAGGCATACCACCTATCAACATATATAATCTAAACGTTTTCATCATCACTTGATGCACGCTATCATTGATATTGTTTTTATTAGACATATACATCTCTTTTAATATGTTATATGTATTTTTTTGGCCTAGTGCCCATAAGAATTCCTCAAAATCCATTGGGTGCATATTTATATTTCTTTCTTCGCTAGGAATAAGAATATCTTGGACATTCTTTTTTAATGAAATAAGTGAGCCTGTTTCAATATAATCATATCTTCCATCCTCAACCAAATGTTTAATTGCTTGTCTAGCTTTTGGATATAATTGTACTTCATCAAATATTATTAAAGATTTTCTTTCGACTAAGTCAACCGCAAAATATAGTTGAAGCATTGAAAAGAAATAATTTAGATTATGTATATCATTAAATAATTCGGTTACCTTAGAATTAACATTAGAAAAATCAATAAGTATATAAGAATCATATTCATTTTTTGCGAACTCTTCAACAACAGTACTTTTTCCAACACGTCTAGCTCCTTCAATCAATAAAGCAGTTTTGCCATTAGATGTATCTTTCCATTGTTTAATTTTGTCATATATCTTTCTTTTAAAATACATATTAAAACCTCTTTATAAATATTATAATTAAAAATCGTAATTCATAAAAGACCAAAATCATTAAAAATCGTAATTCGTTTTATAGCTAAATCATTAATTTCCGTAATTCGTGTTAAAATTTGTTCAATAAAAAACTGTTACGAGTGTAACAGTTGATTGAAATATTGTTTAAATTCATCTATATTCTCTTGCTTACATGCCCATGAACAGACAAATCTAACAGCGGTATGATTATCATCTATTGTCTTCCAATTAGAGAATAGATAATTTTGTCTTAGTTTAATAATTAAATCATTATCTAATATTGGGAATATTTGATTAGTAGGTGAATCTACATACATTTTTATATTGTTATCAATAAAGAATTGTTTTAATTGTTGCGCCATCTTATTGGCGTTATCACCATTTTGATAAAATAAGTCATTTTCAAATAATGTTAAGAATTCAACACCAATTGTTCTTTCTTTGGCAAGCATGGAATTATGTTGTTTAATTAAGAATCTAAAATTAGGTTTTAATTCATCATTTTTAATTACCATAGCTTCACCTAATAGACAACCATTTTTTGTACCACCAATATAGAAGATATCAAGTAATTTTGTTAGATCTTTTAAAGTAATATCATTATTTGCAGCCGTTAAGGCATTAGCAAGTCTAGCACCATCCATATATAGATATAGATTATATTTCTTACATATATTTGATATATCGGTTAATTCTTGTTTTGAGTAGATAGTACCTAATTCACTTGGATTAGAGATAAATACCATTTTAGGTTTAACCATATGTTCATCGGGATGCGCTAAAACAATATCTTCTATTTCCTTAGCTGTTATCTTGCCATCTACTCCCTTAGAAGTAAGAATCTTATGTCCTGTAGCTTCTACAGCTCCTGTTTCATGAACATTAATATGGCCATTTTCGGCACAAATCAAAGCTTCATAGGGTTTTAATAAAGTTGCTGCTAAGGCATTGGCAGGGGTACCGCCAGTAACAAAATGAACATCAACATCTTTATCGCCAAGTCTAATTTTTAATAATTTTTCTGCTGCTAAGCAAAACTTATCTAGACCATAGCCATCTGCTTGAACAAAATTTGTTTTTATTAAATTTTCTAATATTGGCTTACATGCGCCTTCAGAATAATCGTTATTAAATGAATACATTTCTATCTCCTTTTTATAATATTCTTTGTTTTAATTATTTTATTTTCTTTAATTAATTTAGATAAGAGTCGTGATACTGTCTCTCTTTGTAGGTTAAGATTTCTTGATAGTTCACTAACAGATTCTATATTTATAATATTATTATTTTCATGCAAATAGTAGTAGAATCTTTCTTCAGCATTATCAATAGATAATAGTTTAATTCTACTATTTAATTGTTTAGCGAAGTTTGATTGATGCTTTATATATTCAATTAAGAATTGTTCATTACTTTGTAGTAATTTGATTAAATTGTTTTTATAAATTAAGGCAATTTTTGTATCACAATTAGCTTGAATATCTCCTTTAAAATAGGGGTTTGATGAGAATAATAGGTTGTTACCAAATATACCATCTTTATTTATGATGTTATAAATTATTTGTTTACCATCTTCTAAATAGGAAGTTATATTTACACTTCCTTCTAGAATAATGCCAATGCATTCACATAAATCTAATTCATAAAATAAAATGTCATCTTTTTTTAAAGATTTAATAATTAATGTTTTCTTTTCTTTATTACTTAATAAATCAGTGATATTCATAGTGTGATTCAAGTCACATATTTGTATAGTTTTATTATATATAATTTCTTTCGGAAGAGGTGGAAAAATGAAAAAGATTTTAAGTATTTTATTAATATTAGCTCTATTTTGTGGATGTGCTAGTAAACAAGAAGAAGTAGTAGATGAAGATGTAGATTTATCTAGTACAAAGATATTATGTCCTGCTGGTGCTCCTGCTTTAGCTTTTTATAACGAAGCTGGCAATGAGAACTTTGTAACAGGAGATGCTTCATCAATCTTACCTGAATTAAAGGGTAGTGGTGATGTTGATATTATTGTTATTGATACTGTTAATGGTATTAAGGCTTTAAATGCTGGTGCTAATTATAAGTTAGCTGCAACATTAACATTTGGTAATTTCTATATTGTTTCTACTGGCCATGATGATGATGGTGTAATGGACGCAGACGATTATATTGTAGTATTCTCTCAAGGCGCTACTCCTGATTTAGTATTCCATTATCTATATGGTGATCAATATGATGCTGGTATTCATTATGTTCAAGCAGTATCTGATGCTTCAACTTGTGCTATTAAGGGTATTAATATTACTGATGATTCTCATAGTGCTGATGAAGATCCATATGTTGATTATGTAATGATTGCTGAACCTGCATTAAGTGCTGCTATGTCTAAGAATGAAAATTTAAGCGTATATGCCAATGTTCAAGATTTATATGCTGAAAAATCAAATGGTTTATCTATGATACAAGCTTCAGTATTTGTTTCTAATAATTATGCATATGGTAAAGAATTCTTAACTCAACTAGAAAGTGATATCAATGAAGTTCTAGCAAACCCAGAATTATTCTCAAATGCTATTAGTGCTGCTGGTTTAGGTGATGATGAATTCAAAGATTTATTTGGTGTTGCCAATGCAAATCTTGCAACTAAGGTTTTAACAAGCAATTCTATTGGTTTAGGTTTCAAAATGGCTTATGATAATAAGGAAGCAATTGATAACTTTGTTTCATTATTTGACTTAGGAACTACTAGTGAAGAAATTTATTTCCAATAATTATGTATTGAAAATATTAGGAATTATATTACTTGTCATTATATGGCAAGTTTTATCTATTTATATAGGTCAAGAGACTTTTATCTTACCAGGACCTGTTTTAACAGTTAAAGAACTTATTAAGATGTTTGCGGGTACTTATATATATAAATGTATCTATCAAACATTTATTAGAATGATTTTAGGTTTTCTTATTTCCTTTATACTTGCCTTTATCTTTGGCATTCTTGCGGGTAATAATGAAAAGATTGAAAAAATATTAGAACCAAGTATGAGCACCTTAAAGGCTATTCCTACAGCCTGCCTAGTATATTTATTTTTAGTATTAGTTGGTTCAAGAATAACACCTTTAGTAATAGTAATACTTGTTTCTTTTCCAATATTATATGAAAGTGTTGTTGGTGGTATTAAGGCTACACCAACAACTTTAATTAAGGCTGCCAAAATAGATGGGGCAAGTATTATAAAGATAAATGCCAAGATTAGAATACCTTTTGCTTTTCCTTATATTATCGTGGGAATCAGTTCAAGTTTTGCTTTGGCCTTAAAAATAGAAATAATGGCAGAAGTAATAACCGGTTATACTAGGCTTGGTTTGGGCAGCGCAATACTCGCTGCATCTCGAAGTGATCCAACTAATATGGTTCCGGTATTTGCTTATGGTTTAGTTACCGTTATATTAGTTTTAATGTGTGATTTTGTTTCTAGTATATGTAAATCAAAATTTTTTAAATAGTATAATGATTTAGATGACAATAAAGAAAAGAAAAGTAAATATTTCCTTAATTTTAATACCTATATTATCAATATCATTAATATTCACTATTTTATTAATCTTTACTAATGCTTCATTTTGGTTTAAATCTTCGATACATGAGGATGCGAAAAGATATGCCACTAAACATTGTTTAGTTTTTTATCCTGATTCCGCAATAGGCAAAAGAGTAGCTAAACAGATTGCTAAGGAAAATAAAAATGATAGAATTTTTGATTATTCTTTAGTTCCCTATGGGGATTATTATTTAGTAGATTATGGTAATGATGTAAGTTACTTTGTTGATAAGAATTATGATGAATTAACAATCAACACCGTTGATGATGATGGTAAAAGAATAATTGCGGATTATTTAAGATATTGGGTTAAAAGGGAACAAAATGATTTATATTATACAAAGGATTTTATGGAAAAATCTTATGTAGATAATTTATCATTTGAGGAAGCAACTTATAGTATTGATGGTGAGAATTTAAAATGCCGATTAAAGGATTTTGATATTGATATATTAGTTCCACTTAAATATATTCAAGAAAGTATCAATATGAATTTTGGTTATACTAATGAGACTTATATTAAACCCGTTTATATTGATGATAGTCATCCAGTTATATGTTTAACATTTGATGATGGACCTAACTTTTGGACAGAGAAGGAAGTATCTAGTTCTACTTCAATTGTTGATACGTTATATAAATATGATGCTAATGGAACATTCTATGTGGTTGGTGATTGTTTAGAAGAAGATGATACTTGGACTGATTATGAAATATATTCTTTCTTGAAACAGTCTATTACCAATGGTAATGAATATGGCTCACACACGCAAAGCCACTATCCAACATTAGATGAATTAGATGGTGATGAGATAGTTGATGCAATTAATGGCCCAGCAGATTATTTAAAAGAAAATTTAGATTATGATATGAAAACATATCGTCCACCTGAGGGCGTTATTAACGATGATATATTAGCTGTACAACCTCTTGCGGCAATATTTTGGAGTATCGACTCTAAGGACTGGTCCTTAAGAGATAGCGAAAAGATATGCGAAAGAATATTAAATTGTGATATTGATGATGGTGATATCTTATTATTCCATGAGATATATGATGAAACAGCAAAGGCTATTGAAAAAATAGTTCCTGAATTACTTGAAAAGGGTTATCAAATGGTAAGTGTTACTGATATGCTTACAAGTAAAAATATTAATGTTTCATCATTAAAGTATTATTACAATCTTAATCCATATCCTTATTACGAATAATTATCTTATTTAAAAATTCAATATATTGATAAGCGATATCTTTATCGCTTATTTTTATATCATCATTATAAGCAGTTAATTTGGCAAAGAAAGCATCATTGATACTTGCTTTAAGCACAAAACCATCTTTAGTAAAGGTAATATTTGGATAATCATCTAATAATCTTGATCTTAAATATGGTGAATCATTTATTATCTTAAATTTAATATTTTTTGCTTCTTTAGAATAAAAGGCATTACTTGATTCATTTATAGTTTCAATTATTTTATTTTTAGAGATTGTATCATTAATATTATTTTCACTTAATAAAATATTTGAAATATTATCAAAGCGGCAATGATAGATTTTATCTTTATTAGGATAGTTGTAATAAAGATAATAATAATCATTATGACGATATAAAAATAGGGGACATATTTCTTCTTTATCTTTATTTTTTCTTTTAATAATAATTGTTTTATTTAATTTAATGGCATTTAATGTATCTTCTAGACGATTAATAAATTTTGAATTAGAGTGCTTATTATGATATTCAAGTTTTTTTAATAGTTTAACTTCATAATCAGATAAAAAGGAATATAACTTATTATTTAAATTATTAAGAAATTTATCATCTAAGTTCTTTAAGGAATTTAAAGAATCGATGATTATCTTTATTTCTGATAGATTAAATGGTGCTTCTGTTAAATAATAACCATTATCATATTCCACTTCATATCCTGCTTGATTTAATATCTTTAAATCATCATATAGGGTTTTTCTATTTAGTGTTTCCAAATCTTCATTTACTAATAAATCATTAATTTGGGTTAAAGAAAGTTTATGTTCCATATCGGAATATTTCTTTAATATTTCTAATAATTTTAAGATACGTAATTTATTATTAGCAGCCATATTAATATTTGCTTAGATAATTTTCTAATTCCCAAGATGTTACTACTGTTTTATATTTTGACCATTCTTTTTGTTTAAATTCAATAAATACTTTAGCAGTTGGTCCTAAGGCTTTGATGATACATTCATCCTTTTTTAATTCTTCGATAGCACTGATTAAATCTTGAGGCAAAGTATCGATATTATCTTGTTTAAAAGCATTAACACTTATCATCTTTGGCGCTTCTATCTTATTAACAATACCATCTAAACCAGCTTCGATAATAGCTGCTAAGGCTAGATATGGATTACAAGATGGATCAGGATTTCTTAATTCTATTCTAGCGTGATCTTTTTCAAAATAAGGAACTCTTACAAGTGGCGATCTATTCTTGAATGCCCAAGTAATGCTTGTTGGTGCTTCATATCCTGATACTAGACGTTTATAAGAATTAACTAATGGATTAGTTATAGCACAGAAGCCTTTAGCGTGTTTTAATAAACCGCCTACAAAGTAGTGAGCTTCTTTTGACAAATTTCCTTCTAGATTGCCACCAAAGACATTTTTGCCATTATTATTTCTTAAAGATATATTGATATGCATACCACTTCCGGCAATACCATAAACAGGTTTTGGCATGAATGTGGCATATAAATTATTTTCTTTTGCGATTGTTTTAACAGTAGTCTTACAAGTGATAATCTTATCAGCGGCTTCTAAAGCATTACAATATTTAAAATCAACTTCATGTTGGTTTAAACCAGCTTCATGATGTGTTGTTTCAACATCAAAGCCCATCTTTTTTAAGGCTACACAGATTGATTGTCTAGCTATAGAACC
Source organism: Tannerellaceae bacterium (assembly GCA_963605145.1). Taxonomy (GTDB): domain Bacteria; phylum Bacillota_I; class Bacilli_A; order Erysipelotrichales; family Erysipelotrichaceae; genus Colivicinus. The sequence continues at coordinate 5,104 of CAVCTP010000003.1, read as the reverse complement.
TTTATCACAAGGGGCAATATCAAAATAACCATTATCATCAAAACTATCTAATTTAGCTTTACCATCTTCATCAATATTGAATAAGAAGAATTCCATTTCTGGACCAATATCAACGGTATATCCTAATTTATTGGCATGTCTTAAAGCTTTCTTTAATATATAACGTGGATCACCTTCAAAAGGCTTTTTATCTGTTGTATAAACATCACATATAAGTCTTGCGATTACACAAGGGCTACTAGAATATGGCAAGATAGAAAAGGTATTGATATCAGGAATTAGATACATATCTGATTCTTCAAGTCTAGCAAATCCTGAGATAGATGAACCATCAAAGGTGCAACCATTTTCCAGAACATCTTCTAATTTATCTAAAGGAATAGATACGCTTTTAACAAATCCAAAGACATCTATAAATTGTAGTCTAACAAATTCAACTTTATTACTTTTGGCAGTCTCTAATATTTCCTTTTTAGTAAGTGGCTTATTATACATAAAAGCTTCATTTTCGTTTTCTATCTTATTAGGACTTGTCACCTTCATTGTAGCTTTACCATTGTTCATGATGGTTAAATCCTCATCTTGTACAAGTTCTGCGTACATTTTTAATTTGTTTCGGAATTCACTGATGGATATCTCTTTCATAATTTTCCCTCTTTTTCTATATAATAAATACATTGTACAACAAAAAGTACAAATTACTATATTTTTTGGAAATTTGTTATATTAATATTATGAAATATTTATTAAAACATGGTCATCTTATTATAGATGGCAACAATGAATATATGGATGGAGCCATCTTAATAGATGGCGAAAGAATTAAAGAAGTATATTATCAATCTAATAAAATTGATGAATCATTTGATGATTATGAGGTAATTGATTTAAAAGGCAGTGTAGTAATGCCTGGTTCATTTGATACTCATACTCATGGTATATTGGGTATTGATTTTGATAAGGCAAGTAAAGATGAGATGGATAAAGCTTCTTATTTATTCGCAAAATCAGGAACTACTTCATTCATAACTTCTTTATCTTATGATTTAAAACCTAATGCTTATTTACCTAGATTTAATTTATTAGAAGATTATAAGGCCCCATATTGTCGCTTTGAAGGACTCCATTTAGAAGGACCTTTTTTAAGCAAAAAACATTTAGGTGTTGCCACACCTGAAAAATTAATTGATCCTGATATAAAGATAATGGAAGACATTATTAATAATTCTAAATTATTAAAACAGGTAACCATTGCATATGAATTAGATGGGGCAAAACAAATTGGTAAATACTTACATGATAATAATGTAAGAGTAATGTGTGGCCATTCTGATGCTTGTTTAAAAGATTTGGATGAAAATGTTGATGGTTTTACCCATTTATTTAATGCTATGAGAGGTTTACATCATCGTGATGTTACTTTAGTTAATGCGGCATTTATGAATCTTGGTTATAACATTGAACTCATTGCCGATGGCAATCATATAACAAGAGATGTTTTAAAATTATGTATCAATAATATTGATAGAAATAAAATTATGCTTATCTCTGATTCTAGTACTGCTAGAGGTTTAGAAGATGGTGAATATATCTTCTTATCTAAACCATGTACAAAAAAGGGAACAGTATTTAAAACTCATGATAATCATTTTGCGGGAAGTGTTGTTTCAATAAATGATGAGATGAAAGTATTATATGAATTAGGTGCTAAATATACGGATTTATTGTTATATTCTAGTTTGAATGCTTTTAAATTTTATGGTTTAGATTCCCAATTTGGCACTCTAACAAAAGGAAAATATGCGGATATTATTATTATGGATGATGATTTAAATATAAAGAAGGTATTTGTTAAAGGAGAATTTATCTAATGAAGAGTCATGAAATTGCCCGTATGATTGATCATACCAATTTAAAAAGAGATGTTACTAATGAAAAGATGATGAAAACAATCAAGGAATGTATTGAATATGATTTTCATACGATTGCGGTAAATTCTTGTCAAACTAAATTTTGTGCTGATAATTTAAAAGGTTCAAATACCTTAATATCAGCTGCAATTGGTTTTCCTTTAGGACAAAGTACTATTGAAACAAAGCTATTTGAAACTAAACAAGCCATTGTCAATGGAGCTACTGAAATTGATTATGTAATAAATGTAGGTGAAGTTAAAAATGGTAATTATGAATACTTTGAATCTGAAATGAAACAATTAGTTAAATTATGCCATAGTTATAATGTTCCTATTAAAGCAATATTAGAATGTAATTATTTAAATAAAGATGAGTTAACAAAGTTATGTGAATTATCTTTAAAATATAAACCAGATTTCTTAAAAACATCTACAGGTTTTGAATCAGTAGCTACAATTGAAGATGTTAAATTAATTAAATCTATTGTTAAAGATGAAATAGAAATTAAGGCAGCAGGTGGTATTAAAACATTAGATCAATTATTAGAATTCTATGATGCTGGTGCTACTAGATTTGGTACATCAAGTGGTGTATCAATAGTTGAGGAAGCAAAAAGTAGAGAATAAAAGGTGTCCAAATAATTGGACATCATTTTTTTAATTCCGGTATATATTTAAGTCAGGAGGTAAGAAAGATGGAAATGAAATTAACTTACAATTACTGGCTTATGATACTTGCGTGGTGTTTATTTATTAGTGGATATAACTTATTATCATTGATAATGATTATTGTTGCATCTTTAATTCTATTATCAACAAGGAAAGCAATTAATGCTTGGCGTTGGGGTTGTGAATGCTTTATGTGTTATTTCCTTTTATTATTAATGTTAAATAAAAGCAATATATCATATTATTTTCCTAGTTTTAATATCTTTATTCTTCTTGTTTTAGGCAATTGCTTTTTAACTAAAGAATATTTATATCTATTTAAGTCTAAATTTCTCTATCCTTATTTATTATTTATGATTTTTGGTATGGCTGTCCTTTCAATAATAGTTGTCATTTTGCCCGATGTCTTATATACTCTGTTTACCAAAAAAAGTTTATATATAATGATTAGTCTCATCTTTCTTCCTTATATTATTCCTATCTTATGTTGCTTATATAGAAGAAGGGTAATAACAAAGGTTGAATTAAAAAGTAAAGGAGTCATTTGACTCCTTAATAATTTTCTATCTCTTGTTTTAAAACGGTAATTATTTGATCTTGAGGAATGGTTTTAATAATCTTTCCTTTTTTAAATAATATAGCACTATCTTTAGCTCCAGCTATGCCAATATCAGCTCTAGCTGCTTCGCTTGGTCCGTTTACTGGGCAACCCATGATGGCAATAGTGATATTCTTATTGATTGTTTGTAGATATTCTTCCATCTGTTTAACAATTGGTAACATATCATATTGAATTCTGCCACAAGTTGGACAAGATATAAGATTTGGTACATCATTTTTTAAGTTAACTGCTCTCAATAACTTTTTAGCAACCCTAACTTCTTCAACAGGATTATCAGATATAGAGATTCTGATTGTATCGCCAATTCCATCTAACAGTAGATTTCCTAAGGCTAAGGAAGATTTAATAGCACTATCTAATAAACCACCAGCTTCCGTTACACCTAGATGTAATGGATATGGGAATGTTTCAGCAGCTAATTTATATACTTCAATACATTCGATTGGATCAGATGATTTAAATGATAAACAGATATCATGAAAATCCATAGCTTCTAAGATTCTTAAATGATCTTTAGCTGATTCAATAAAAGCTTCGATACTATGTTTATATTTCTTATTTAAAGAACCACCATTTATACCAATACGAATAGGAACTTTATATTCTTTACATAAGTTAACTACTTCTTTAATCTTATTTTCATCTTCAATATTGCCAGGATTTAAACGTATCTTATCTGTTCCTGACTTAATTGCTTCAATCGCAAAATCAGCATTGAAATGAATATCAGATACTAGTGGAATATGAATTTGTTTCTTAATTTCTTTTATTGCCTTAGCATCTTGTAAGTCTAATATGGCAACTCTAATAACCTCACATCCTACATCTTCTAATTCCAGAATTTGTTTAACTGTTGCATCAACATCTTTTGTTTTAGTGTTGGTCATTGATTGAATGATAACCTTGTTTTGGCCACCAATTTGTACGCCACCAACATTAATTGGCCTAGTTTCTAATCTTTTCATAAATTTCACCTATATAAAGGCGTAGATATATATCTTTCGCCTGTATCGGCAAGGATAGTAACAACTGTCTTACCTTTGCCTAATTTCTTCGCTAGTTGTATAGCACCATATACATTTGTACCAGAACTAATACCACAATTTATTCCTTCCAAACTTGCTAGTTTTCTAGAAGTTTCTATAGCATTTTCATCGCTAACTATTAATATATCATCATATATATCTTGATTAAGAATAGGAGGGATTAAACCATCGCCAATTCCCATTTGTAAGTGTGAAGTTACTTTTTTATGAGATAATATCGCAGCATTTTCTGGTTCTAAAGCCCATATTTCGATATTAGGGTTAGCGTCCCTTAAAGCCTTACCAACACCACTTATAGTGCCACCAGTTCCAATACCACTACAGAAACCATCAATATTTTTACCAACTGCATCAATTATTTCTTTTCCTGTTTGATATAGATGAGCATTTAAATTTTCTTCATTATCAAATTGTTGTGGTAGAAAGATATTTTTATCCTCTCTCATCATATCTTGAGCCATTTTAATACATTTTCTGATACATTCACCAATATCACCATCATCATGTATCAATATTAATTCAGCCCCATAATGAGTAATTAATTTCCTTCTTTCTATGCTTACTGAATCAGGCATGATGATTCTAACTTTATAGCCCTTTACAGCACCTACAAGTGCTAGACCGATACCTTGATTACCACTAGTTGGTTCAACTATAACAGAGTTTTTATTTAATAAGCCTTCTTCTTCAGCCTTTTCAATCATACGCAAAGCTGTACGAGTTTTAATAGAACCACCAGCATTTAAACCTTCAAATTTAACCAAAACATCAGCACAATCTTCCGGTACTATTTTATTTAATTTAATGATAGGAGTATTTCCTACTGTTTCTAAAATGTTGTTATAAATCATAAAT
>CAVCTP010000002.1:0-31078 GCA_963605145.1 Tannerellaceae bacterium | reverse complement strand
ATATGCAGAAAGAATTTAAGAAAAGTTATTTTAGAAATTGTTTTAATAACTTGTATTCTTACTAGATTACAATATTACAAATATTTTGTAGTAAAATTATTTCTATGAAACGCATTATGAAATTATATGAAAGTTGTAGAACATCTATTAAGGTTGCTTTTTTTGCATGTGTATTAATTGGCATTGGTTCTTTTATTCAAAACGATAATGTTAATTTATTTTATACATTTAAATCATCTATTATTTTATTTATTGGAGAATTTTGTTTACGTTTAGGTGAATTTATTTTGATGAATTTACCATTAATATTTACTCTTAATGTTGTATGCAAAAAGGAAAATAATTCTTCACCAGTTATTATGGCGTTAGTTGGTTATTTTACTTTTATGGTTACAACGATGTTGTTTTCTAGCCAAAGTTTGGATTCTCAAGCCTATGTTCATCAATATGGCATTAATTCAATATTTAATTTAGGGACAGGCACTAGATATCCTCTAGAAACAGGAATGATTGGCTCCTTCATTGTTGCCTATGCTACTAGATGTGCCTTTATCTTTTCTAGACACAGAGGTAACTATTCTTTAACAAATATATTTTCTAAGGATATTGCTGGCTTAATATATAATGTCTTATTTTGCTTTTTAGGCGGTTTATTAACTTCCTATGCTTATCCATTCTTATTCAATTACTTACAAAAAGCTATTTTATTTATTAGCGAAGATTTAAGTGACCCATTAAGAATTGCCATCTATAGTGCATTAGATAGAATCTTTTCTATTTTAGGACTAGGCAATGTTATTAGATATCCATTCTGGTTTACAGCACTAGGTGGATCTAGCCAAAATGTGGCTACAGGTCAATCAATATTTGGCGATGTAAATATTTGGACAAGTGTAAAAAATGGTGTCGCAAATTATTTTGGTGCTGGTAGATTTATTACTCCATATTATGTAATAAATATGTTTATTATCCCAGGTATCTATATTGGTACATTCTTATCAATATCAGATAAAAAGGATAGACGTGTTTTATTTATACCATTTATAATTGCTACTATTTTTTCTATCATAGCAGGCAATCCTCTACCTATGGAATTAATTATGCTTTTTACTTCTCCAGCATTATTATTTATGTATTTATTTGGAGTAGGAGTAACATCTTTCTTATTAGTTAATAGACAAGCCTTCTTAGGTTTTAGTTATTCAGGAACTAATTTAAATATTGCCTTACCTGGTATATTCCCAGACTTTATTGCCAATCTAAGAGATGCAGGTATGAGTACTACCTTAACAACAATTATAATTATTGGGCTTATTGCCTTGATTGCTTCTATATTTATGACATTGTTTTATTATCATATTATTGCCTTTGATTTCGCTAGTAGTGATAATGGCAATAAGATTGTAAAAGATATCATTGCCGCAGTTGGTGGAACAGCTAATATAGATTATGCCGGTTCAGGTATCTTAAAGTTAAATATTTATTTAAAGAATCCAGAATTGATATCAATCGAACAGGTTCAAGAAATTGGTCCTAGAAGGGTATATGAAACAAGAAATGGCATAGTTTTTGAGTTTGGAACATCTAGTTATGCTATAGCGAAAAAGATTAACAGATTGTTGAAGAGGAACCTCGTGAGCAATTGACAATGAAGGCTCCTTTGACTTAAAATTTAGTAGTATTTGAGAAAGGTGGCTTATTATGGCAGCAAAAAGAACATATCAACCTAGTAAAAGAAAACGCCAAAACACTCATGGCTTTAGAGCTAGAATGTCAACAGTTGGCGGACGTAAAGTGTTAGCTAGACGTCGTGCAAAAGGTAGAAAGGTATTATCTGATTAAAGTCACTACGGTGACTTTTATTTTTATGAAAAAAGAATTTCGTATTAAAAAGAATGAGGAATTTTCAAGAATTATAGGACAAAGGCACTCTTATGCAAGTGCTAATTTTGTTATATATTATTCAGATAAAAGAGAAAATAATGTCAGAGTTGGCATTTCGGTATCTAAAAAATTGGGAAATGCTGTACAAAGAAATAAAATAAAAAGACAAATTAGAGAAATGGCTTATTCAATAATTGATTTTGATAATGACAATAAAGATATTGTAATTATTGCGAGAACTTCATATCTAAAAAATACTTATCAAGATAATTTATCTGATTTGGAAAAGCTAATTAAAAAGGCTATAATATAACAGTATGAAAAAAGGGGAGATCCATGAGTAAAAAACGTTTATATTTATTAATTTCAGTAATCGCCTTAGCATTTGTATTAACGGGTTGTTCTACTAATACTGAGTTAATCAGTTTAGATACAAAATTTGTTGATGTAATGGATGATGGTTTTTTTGCGGCAATTATTACTTTCCCATTGTCTCAGGCAATTAACTGGTTAGAACCAAAAGTAGGTATTTTCTTAGCAATAGCTCTAGTTACAGTAGCTATTAACATTGTTGTTTTAGCTTTCACATTCAAATCAAGTGTTTCTATGCAAAGAATGCAAGAATTACAACCTGAATTAAGTAGAATTGAAGCTAAATATGAGGGTAGAACTGATGAAGTTTCTCAACAACGTAAAGCTATGGAAGTTCAACAGTTATATCAAAAGAATGGTATCAACATTATGGGAACATTAGTTACAACATTTATCCAATTCCCATTATTAATTGGTATGTATAATGCAGTAAGAAGATCATATGCTGTTGCCAATGCCGAATTCTTAGGTGCTAAACTATCTTTAACTCCATCTGAAGCATTAAGTAATAAGGTTTGGGTATGTCTAGTTATCTTTATCTTAATGGTTGTTTTCCAATTCATTTCAACTAAGGTTGGTCAATGGATTGCTACTAGAAGAGGAAAGATTGAAGCTGAAAAGCATCATAAGACATATAAGAAACCAGAACAACAAAATCCTATGATGCCATATATGATGTTATTGATGGTAGCATTCGCAATGTATTCTTGTCCTACAGCTTTGTCTCTATATTATTGCATCTATTCAGTAATTAATATTATTAAGACAATTGCTATTGATAAGATTACTCACAAGGGGGAATAATATGAAACAATATACCGGAAAAACTCTTGATGAGGTCTTAAATGAAATCGCCTCACAACAAGATTGTAAAGTTGAAGATATTACTTATAATATTTTAGAAGAAGAAAAGGGTGGTTTATTTGGTTTACATAAATCAGTTACTATTGAAGCTTTTACTTCTAAAGATGTAAAAGAATTTATCTTTGAATATTTAGGAGCTTATTTTACTGAATTAAATCAAGGTGTTTCTATTGAAATCATCATCACTCATAATAAAGAGAAGAATGATGAATTGTTGTATCGCGTTGTATTAGATGCTGAAAACAATGCCATTATCATTGGCAAGAATGGTCAAACATTAAGAGCTATATCTACAGTATTAAAGGCTGCTGTAAATGCAACATTTAAAAGAAGAATCAATGTCATTATTGATGTAAATCATTATAAAGAAGATAGATATAAGAAGGTTAAAGCAATCGCTAGAAGAGAAGCAATCAATGTTGTTAAAACACATATTGATGCTGAATTAGATCCAATGCCTAATGATGAAAGAAAGGTTATCCACCAATATCTACAAGATTTCAAGGGTGTAACTACTGTCTCAATAGGAGAAGGAGCTAAACGTCATTTAGTTATAAAATACGCACCAGAAGAAAAAGAAAATGAAGCTGAATAAGCCTCATTTTTTTAATATATCCACTACATGAGAACTAGCACCAAGCAGTTCTTTTCTTTCACATGTTTTTAGATGGAAATCAATATAAGCATTAAAAGTTTCTTCATCCATCTTATTAATATAAGGACGAATATAATCACTAGGCCCATCTTGGGCAAATCTTTGAATTGATTGTAGGTTTGTTAAACTATTTAATTCATCAATATCTTCAATTCTAACTTGAAAATATAATTCATCTTTATCATCTATATGATAATCATCTTTTAGTTTATCTTTAATTTCTTTATAATGATTATCTTTAAAAGCATATTCTATAACACTATATTCATTCATAATATAGGCTACAAAGATATATTTCTTTGTTATTCTTTTAGCTTCTAATAAAGCTTTTATCTTATCTTGTTTTTCATATAAGTGATATAAGGGTCCAAACATAATGGCAACATCAAATTCATCATCTTTAAACATACTTAAATCTGTAGCACTTGCTTCAATTACTTTTAAATTAGGATCATTTCTTTTAATCTTACCAATATTAGGGCGACATAATTCAACTGCTGTTACATCATATCCTTCATTTTTTAAAGCAATCGCATAACGGCCACTGCCAGCACCTATATCAATTATCTTGTCACCTGAAGATAAATATTGATGAATATATTTCATAGAAGTAATATATTCGACTTGTCCATGTCTTCTTAATAATCTTTTATCTTCATTAAATTTATTATAATGTTCACTAAGTTTTTGTTTATAATCCATGCTTATTGCTCCTTAAGGATAAACATAATATCTAAATCACATTTATGTTCAATGCCATCAATTTGACCATCATCGCAATATTGCCACATCACAAAAGGCTTTTCAAATTGAGGATATTCTTCATATTGGGCAAACCATATTGGGTATTTTTCTAATAAATATTCTTCATAATAATTCTCTGACCAATCTAAATAAGTATAAAGCATAACATCTTGTTTGGCAGATATCATATATTCACAAAATGCTTCTGCTACTTCAGTTCTTTCTTGTTTATTCATATCATGAATTCTTGAAATTTTATCATTAGGTAATATTGTTTCTTCAAAATCATAGACAATTGGCAAATCTAGGTGTCTACCATCTAGAACATCTAAAACAAATTTAGCTTCTTCAATTGCTTCTTCAGTATTAATAGGTTGACTATACCAATAGACACCAACCTTGATATCGTTTTTTGTGGCTTCTAAATAATTACGTTCAAATTCTAAATCAACATTTAATTTTCCTTCACTTGCCCCACGATATCCTAATCTAATATAAGCAAATTCAACACCACTTTCTTTAACTTTCTTCCAATCAATTGTTTCTTGATGTGCAGCAACATCAATACCAAACATCGAAGTATATCTATCATCTTCATAAGTTAAATAGGGATGATTGCTTAATTTACTAAAATCATAATCACTATAGGGAACTAAGGCAATATCATTATCTTCCTCATCTTTATTTTTGAATAAGATTAGATATAAAAAAGTTATAAATAAACTTATACATATTAGAATTGTTAAATAAGTGATTATCTTATTTTTCTTTTTCTTCTTCACATAACTATTATACAAAACATAGATATGGCTTTTTATCGGTAAATATAAGATGGTAAAATATTAATGAGGTACAAAATATGATAATACATTCAAATAGAATCTATATGGAAGATGGCCACAAAGCTGGCTATCTAGAAATTGAAGATAGAATCATTAAAAATTTTTATGATGAAAATAGTGCTATTAAAGCAGATATTGATTATGGGAATATGCGTATAATTCCCGGTATATTCGATAGCCATAATCATGGTGGCTTTGGTTATTCTGTATCTAAGCATTGCACAAAGAATGATTTGAAAGCCTTGCTTAAAGCACAAGCCTCACTTGGAGTTGTCAACTATATGCCTACAACTTCTGGCTTAGATAATATTGCATTGATTGCTGAAGAAGTTGACAAAGATCAAGACGGTTCTAGGGTATTAGGCGTACATTCCGAAGGGCCATGGGGTTCTAGAGTTGGTGAAAAGGGTATTAATACAGGTTATCCTAAACCTGATATGAATGAAGCAATAAAGATGTATGAGGCAGGAAAAGGGAAACTAAAACTAGTCGATATTGCCCCAGAAGTTGATGGAGCTTTAGATATAATTAAGTATTTTGTATCAAAAGGTGTAAATGTTGGAATATTCCATACCAATGCCAATTACGAAGAAGCAAACAAAGGCATTGATGCTGGTGCCAGTGTTGCCACACATTTAGGAAATGTTATGACTGGTTTACATCATCGTGATGTTGGCACATTAGGTGCTTGCCTATTAAGAGATGAAGTAGATTGTGAGATGATATGTGATGGTTTACATATATCACTTCCTATGATTCAAATATATTTAAGATGTAAGAATCATGACCAATTAATGATGGTTTCTGATAATGTTATGTATGCCAATTTACCAGTAGGTAGATATAAAGGAATGAGTAGCGATTCTGATAGAGCCTTTATTAATATAACTGAAGAAGGTTTTGTCTTATCTGATACTGGCAGATTATCTGGTTCTAGTAAGCCTGTTATCTATGGTATTAAGAATTTAGTTGAAAAATTACATATACCAATGGAAGAATGTTGTAAGTTCTTTTGTTATAATCCTATTAGGAAATATTCTAATCCAAATAAGAAGGGTTCTTTAAAACCAGGTAAAGATGGTGACATGGTAGTAATTGATGATGATTATAATGTTATTGCTACTTATTCTGAAGGTAGAATTATATATGATTGTAATGAGAAACATGATTATATAAAACCTGGCATAATTGAAGAATTAAAGGTTTAGAATTAAAATTTTGTTATAAATAGAAGGAGTTTTTATATGACCACACTAGAAATCATCAACAATGTATGTAATAAATTAGGAATTAGTAAAGCAGCCCTAGCTAAAAAGATAGGCATGCTTCCTTCTTCTTTATATAGAAAACTCGATAGAGATAGTATGAGCCTACAAGAACTTCAAAAATGTTTAGACTTATTAAATGTATCTTTATCAGTTAATATCAATTATCCTGATGGCACTGTTCAAGATCCACAAGTTAATTATGAATTATTATTAGAAAAATATAATGTCATCAACAAAGAGTTAACAACCGTTAATATGACTACTGAATTCCAAAGAAAGTCTTTAAAAGAACTTAGAACGGAATTAACCAATGCTTCTGCATATCTAGAATTAAGTAAAAAAAGAACTGATGATGCAAGTCTTTATTTAAATAAAGTTAGAACTTCTTTAAATAGTATGGATGTAACTATTGCCTATGCCTTAGGTGAAGAACCTAGTATTAAAAAACAATCAAATGAGCCAATTAATTTAGAAGTATTAAAAGGTAAAAGAATTCTTATTGTAGAAGATAATGAATTAAATCGTTCTGTAATAAAAGATATTTTATCCGACTACGATTTAACAATCGAAGAAGTAAATAGTGGTAAAGATGCTATCACTTTGATTAACCAAAATGTTCCAGGCTATTATCAATGTATCTTAATGGATATTGAAATGCCTGAAATGGATGGTTTTGAAACAACTATAAATATTCGTAATTTAAATAATCGTATTAGATCAAACACGCCTATAATTGCTTTAACTGCTAATGCAACTTCAACTAATAAAGAAAAATCAGTTGTTGTAGGTATGGATGGTTTCTTAACAAAACCAATTGATACTAATCAATTGTTATATAGTTTAGAAAAGGTTTTATAAAATACAGAAAAGGTTACTTAATTGTAACTTTTTTAATATCAATTAATAAAAATACAGTGACATTTACAGTGACATTTTTGGTATATTGATATTAATAAAGGAGTCGTGCAAGTGAAATTATTAGATGAATTTAAACCAATATACCATATCAACAACGAAATGAATGACATATTGTTGGATATAGATAAGAAGCTTAAAAATATAAATATTAATGACAAACAAAAAAGAAAATATATGGCTTCTAAGTCTAAAATAAGATCAATTCATTCTTCGCTTGCGATCGAAGATAATTCGTTATCTTTATTTGATGTAGAAAATATAGCCGAGAATAAACAAGTGCTAGGCAAAAAAGATGAAGTACAAGAAGTTAAAAATGCCATTGAAGCATATAACCATATAAGTGATTTTAATTATAAAAGTGAAGATGATTTATTAGAAGTACATTCATTAATGATGAAGTACTTTGATGATGATAATGGTAGTTATAGAAAACATGGCGAAGGAATTAAAAGAGATGATGAAATAATATACATGGCACCTGATTCTATTTTGGTTCCATCTTTAATGAAAGGTTTATTTGAATATATAAATAATAGTGATTTAAATATTATTATTTTAGCGGCAATTTTCCATTATTATTTTGTTGCCATTCATCCTTTCACCGATGGTAATGGCAGATGCGCAAGATTTTGGGTAACACTAATGTTAATAAATTATGATAAGAATTTTGAATTTATACCATTAGAAGAAGAAATATATTTAAATCAAGAAAAATATTATTCTGCAATAGCTGAGTGTCACAATAATGGCAATGCTAATGTCTTTATAAGATTTATTTTAGAAACAATTAATTCATCTATAGATAAATTAATAAATAATAGTAATTATGTTCTTAATGATATTCAAAATAAAATTATTGAATTAATTACAAACAACAATAAAATAACACAAAACGAAATAGCTAATATTACCAATGTTAATGTAAGAACTATTAAAAGAAACTTTAAAGTTTTGATTGATAATTTAATAATTGAAAGAGTTGGTTCTGATAAAACTGGATATTGGAAAGTTTTAAGATAAAAAATTATGAATAACACAACATATAAATACACATATAAAACACCAAAACAATTTTCCAATTTGATAATGAACAGTGATGGCGAGTATTTAACTGGATTATGGTTTGAAGGTTCTAGAGATGTATCTAAACATGAATTAAATTGTGAAGAAAAGAATATTCCGATATTTAATGAAGTATCTAAATGGCTTGATATATATTTTAGTGGCGAAAATCCTGATTTTACACCTAAGTATAAAATAGATAACATAACACCTTTTAGAAAAGAAGTTATAGATATAATGAATACTATTGAATATGGAAAGTTATTAACCTATAACGATATTTCTAAAATAATTGCTAGAAATAGGAATATAGAAAAAATGTCTAGCCAAGCAGTTGGTGGTGCGGTAGGGTGGAACCCAATTTGTATTATTATTCCTTGTCATAGAGTAGTTGGATCTAATGGTAGTCTTGTAGGATATGGTGGTGGAATAAATAATAAAGTAGAATTATTAAAATTAGAAGGAATTGATATGTCGAAATATTTTATTCCTAAAAGGGGTACAGCATTATGATAAGGTGCAAATGGTGTAATCTTAAAAATCCTAGATATGTAGAATATCATGATAATGAATGGGGTAAACCTAATTTTGATGATAAATATTTATATGAAATGTTAATCTTAGAATCCTTTCAAGCAGGTTTATCTTGGGAATGTATTCTAAATAAAAGAGAGGGCTTTAGAAAAGCATATGATAATTTTGATATAGATAAAGTTTGTAATTATGATGATTCAAAGATTGATGAATTACTAAGTGATAAAGATATTATAAGAAACAAATTAAAAATTAATGCTAGTATCAATAACAGCAAGATTTTCAAAGAAATAGTAAATGAATATAGTAGTTTTTATAATTATTTAAAAACATTTACCAATAACAAGATAATTTATGAAAATGATAAAACAACAAACAAATTATCTGATGATATTTCTAAAGATCTACAAAAAAGAGGTATGAAATTTGTTGGTAGTACAACAATATATTCATATCTTCAAGCAATTGGAATAATATATTCACATCTTAAAGAATGTTATTTATATAAAGAAAAATAGAAATTAATCTTACCAAAATCTTACCAAAGCAATAAAAAAAGCCTTGTTTTAAGGCACAATAGTGAATATGGAGCAGATGATGGGAATCGAACCCACGTATTCAGCTTGGAGGGCTGAAGTTCTACCATTGAACTACATCTGCAGCTACTAAAGTGGTGACTCGGCCGGGAATCGAACCCGGGACCCTCTGATTAAAAGTCAGATGCTCTACCACCTGAGCTACCGAATCATCTTTATGGCTGGGATGGCTGGGTTCGAACCAGCGCAATGACAGAGTCAAAGTCTGTTGCCTTACCACTTGGCTACATCCCAAGGAATGGTGGAGAGAGACAGATTCGAACTGCCGAACTCGTAGAGAGCTGATTTACAGTCAGCCGCGTTTAGCCTCTTCGCTATCTCTCCACATGACTTGTACGTTTTTTTAACGCTTGATTATCATATCATAATTAAAATTTTTATGCAAATAAAGTGTAAAAAATTAGCTTTTTGTTTAGAATAAAAATGAGGGTTGATAAATGAACAAAACAAAATCTTTTATTGGTAGAACAGTTATCGTATTACTAATGATGTTGTTAGAATTATCTACAATATATTTTTTATATAGATTTTTTGATGAAAAGGTAGTTTGGATTGAACAGATATTACATATAATAGGTATTTTTTTGGTTTTATTTATTGTTAAGAACAGTAAACATCTTTCATCTGATTTAATATGGATAATTGGCATTACTGTTTTTCCTATCTTTGGAACTCTTTTGTATCTTGTTTTAGGGGCTAATTTATTAACAAGTAAAACATTTAAAGCAATAATTAGTTCAACTAAAAACTCCGCTAAATACTATAAACAAGATGAGAAGGTTTTTGAAAATCTTGAAAAAGCTGCTCCTGAAATAAAAGGACAATTTAATTACATTTCTAAAACCGCAGGCTATCCATTTTATGAAAATAGTGGATTTGATTATTATGGTTTAGGTGATAATGGTTTCCCTACAATGCTTAAAGAACTTAAAAAAGCTAAGAAATTTATCTTTATCGAATATTTCATTATTGAAGAAGGCGAAATGTGGTCAAGTATCTTAAAGATACTTGAAGAAAAGGCCTTGCAGGGTGTTGATGTTAGAGTTATGTATGATGATGCTGGAAGCTTTTTCACTCTTTCTATTGAATATGCTAAGGAATTAGAAGAAAAGGGTATAAAGTGTGTTCCATTTAATCGTATAAATCCTATTGTTGGCGTCATTATGAATAATAGAGACCATCGTAAGATTATGGTTATTGATGGTAAGGTTGCCTTTACCGGTGGTATAAATATTGCTGATCAATATATCAATTTAAAGAAAGTTCATGGCTTATGGAAAGATAACTTAGTATGCATCAAGGGCGAAGCTGTATGGTCTTATACTTTGATGTTTTTAACCCATTGGAATGCTTTAAGTAAGGATAAGGATGAAGATTATTTAAAATTTAAGGCTAAATTTAGAAAAGGTGAAGTAGATGGCTATATTGCTCCATATGGAGAAACACCTTTAGATGATGAACTAACTTCGCAAAATGTTTATTTAAATATCCTTAATCAAGCAAGTAAATATTGTTATATCTTTACACCATATTTAGTTATTGATACGGATTTCATGAACTCTTTAATTCTGGCAGCTAAAAGAGGAGTAGATGTTAGAATTATTACCCCAGGCATCCCTGATAAAAGAATTGTTTGGTATATCACAAAATCCTATTACCATTCACTAATAGAAGGTGGAGTTAAAATATTTGAATTTACTCCTGGATTTGTGCATTCAAAGGTATTTGTTTGTGATGATAAAATCGCAACTGTTGGTACTATTAATCTAGATTATCGTAGTTTATATCTACATTTTGAAAATGGTACTTATTTATATGGTTCTAAAAAGATTTTGGATGTTAAAAAGGACTGGATTGATTCTATGAAACAATCAAAAGAAATTACTTTAAATGAATGTAAGAATGGTTTATTAGAAGAATTTATATTATCTGTTTTAAGATTATTTGCGCCATTTATTTAATATGAGAAGAATTAAAAAGATTAATGAACATTTATATTATTTACCTTATAGAAAAAAGGGCGATAGACCTAATCTTTACTATATAAAGGGAAGTAATTACGCAATTGCTGTAGATGCTGGAAATAGTTATGACCATATTTCTAATTTTTATAAACAATTAGAAATTAATAATTTACCTTTACCAAAATATACTATTATAAGTCATTGGCATTGGGACCATACTTTTGCTTTACCATATTGTAAGTCTAAGACTATATGTACTAAGTTAACTAATGATAAGTTAAAAGAAGTTAAAACTTGGAAGTGGAATAAAGCATCTATGAAGCAAAGAGAAAAGGATGGTTTAGATATTAGTTTTTGTAATAAGAATATTGAAATAGAATATCCTAATCTATCTGATATTAAAGTTGTTACCTGTGATATAGAGATTGTTGATAAGATGGTCTTAGATTTAGGTGATATTAAAGTAGAATTAATTCCGCATATGGCAACGCATAGTGATGATTCGTTATTTGTTTATATACCTTCTGAAGCATTATTTGTTCAAGATGCGGATTGGATTAATCCTTATATTTCAAATGAATATGATCAAGAAAAGTTAAAAGATATGATAAATTTCTTTGATAGTTTAGATTATAAATATCATTATTTAGGGCATGTAGATTATCAAACAAAAGAAGCTGCTTTAAATGAATTAAGAAAAAATCTTTTATAATCCATAACTTTATTTATTAATTAATAAATAGAATGATAAAATATTTTTTGTTGTGTGAGGTGATTGATATGGAAAGATATGTAGGTACAGTTTCTAGAGGCATTAGATGTCCAATTATTAAACAAGGTGATGATTTGGCAACTATTGTAACTGATGCAGTTGTTAAGGCTAGTGAATATGAAGGATTTAAACTTCATGACAAAGATGTAGTTGCTATAACTGAATCAATTGTTGGTAGAGCTCAAGGCAACTATTGCACAGTTGATGATATTGCATGTGATGTAAAGAATAAGTTCAAGGCTGATGAAATTGGTGTTATTTTTCCTATTACATCAAGAAATCGTTTCTCTGTTTTATTAAAGGGTATAGCTAAAGGTGTAAAGAAGATTTATTTACAATTCTCTTATCCATCTGATGAAGTTGGTAATGCTTTTTTAACTTTAGATGAATTAGATGAAAAAGGTGTTAATCCTTATTCAGATGTATTAAGTGAAGAAAAATATCATGAAATATTTGGTAATCCAGTTCATGAATTTACTGGTGTTGATTATGTTAAAGAATATCGCAAATATATTGAAGATGAAGGCTGTGAATGTGAAATAATCTTCGCAAATCAAGCTAAGGCAATTTTAAATTATACTAACAATGTACTAGCTTGTGATATTCATACTCGTAAGCGTACAAAGAGAATCTTAAAGGCATTAAATGCTAATGTACTTGGCTTAGATGATATTATGACTTCTTCAATTAATGGCTCAGGTTATAATGCTGACTATGGTCTATTAGGCTCTAATAAAGCAAGTGAAGAATCTGTTAAGTTATTCCCAAGAGATGCTCAAGGCTTAGTAGAAGATATTCAAGCACGTTTATTAGATAAAACTGGTAAACATATGGAAGTTATGGTATATGGTGATGGTGCATTCAAAGATCCTCAAGGAAAGATTTGGGAATTAGCTGATCCAGTTGTTTCACCATTCCACACTAGTGGTTTAAAGGGAACTCCTAATGAAGTTAAGATTAAATATCTAGCAGATAATGATTATAAAGATTTAAGTGGTGAGCAGTTAAAGGATGCAATAAAAAATAGTATCAAGCAAAAAGATAGCAATCTAGTAGGTAAGATGATATCTGAGGGTACTACTCCTAGACAACTTACTGATTTAATTGGCTCATTATGTGACTTAACAAGCGGTTCAGGTGATAAAGGAACACCTGTTGTACTTGTTCAAGGATATTTCGATAATTATACAAACGAATAAAAAAGATTATAACAAAACTTAACTAAAAGGCTCATAGAGCCTTTTTAATATAGATCCTAAAGAAAAAAGGAGCTTATGCTCCTTGATAATTACAATTAATTAGTAGAAATCCTTATTTTAGGATATCTTTTCCATCATCTAAATCTTTAATTTCTTGAATTCTTCTAATATGTCTTTCACCATTTGAGAATTCAGTATTTAAGAAAGTATCAACAATCTTTTTAGCCATATCTAAATCAATGATTCTAGCACCAAAGCATATTACATTGGCATCATTATGTTCTCTAGATAACTTAGCGGTTTCTGGTTCTGAACATACACAAGCTCTAATACCTTTATGTTTGTTGCAAGCAATAGATATTCCTACACCTGTTCCACAAATCGCAATACCTTTTTCTATACCATCTTCTTTGAAGCCTTTGCATAATTTTGCTGCTTCAACAGGATAATCGCAAGAGTTATCATCATTAGTACCATAATTGATAACTTCATAACCTTGCTTTGTTAGATAGTCCATAATATCAAATTTTAATTTTGTTGCTGCATGATCATTTGTAATTCCAATTTTCATCATTATCACCTCGCATCAATAATAACATAAAAATATGATAAAATTCTTTTGTGGGTTTTGAAGTAGAAACGCTTAAATTTGAAGGTCCATTAGACCTAATGTTACATCTTATCCATGATAATAAATTGGATATTTTTGATTTGGATATGGAAGTTTTAACGGACCAATATATTCAATATATTCATAAATTAGAAAATCTACAATTAGAAGTAGAAAGTGAATATTTGGTAATGTTAACTACTTTAATTGAATATAAATCAAAGAAACTACTTCCTAAAAAGGCTGATGAAGTTGATGAAGATATTGAAGATCCTAAGGATAAATTAGTAAGAAGATTATTAGAATATCAAAAATATAAGGAAGTTTCTGGTGTTTTATATGATAAATATGTTGAAAGACAAGACCAATTATCAAAACCAGTTTCTTTTGATGAAGTTATTAAAGCAAGTAAGGATGTTGAAGTACAAAAACTAGAAGGTGATCCTTATGACTTATTAAAGGCTATGAATAAGGTATTAAGAAGACTTCAATTATCTAAACCTTTAGATGTTAAGTTTACCCAAAAGGAATTATCTCCGGAAGATAGGATTTTAGAGATTAAATCAAGGATGAAGCAGTTACCTGAAACATTTGCTTTTGATACTTTGATTGAAGATTGTGATGATATACATGAATATATAGTTACATTCTTAGCTATCCTAGATATGGCTAAGGACCACTATCTATTATTCACTATTGATGATAATGAAAATATATGGTTTAGAAGAGGTAGCAACAATGAATGAAGAATTAGAGAAAACAATTGAAGATGAAAATATAGAAGAAACTAATGAAACTAAAGTAGATGAAGAAAAAGTTGAACCTGAAGTAACTAGCGAAATAGAGGTTGAACAACCTGGCAATATTGAAGCTATTGTTGAAGGATTATTATATGTTGTTGGTGAAGATGGTGTTAAAGTCGAACAAATTGCTTTAGCCATCAATAAATCGGTTGAAGATACTAAGACTATTATTGAAAATATCCAAAGAAAATATGCTAGTGAATTATATGGCATTGAACTTGTTGGTTATGGTTCAGTTTATAAATTTATTACTAAAAAGGATGTTTATCCTTATGCTCAAGAATTATTTGGCGTAACTAAGCCTAGTACACTATCTCAATCTGCTTTAGAGACTTTAGCTATTATTGCTTATAAGCAACCTATAACTCGTGTAGAAATTGAAGAGTTAAGAGGCGTTAATGCGGAAATGATGTTAAGAAAGTTACAAGCTAGAAATCTAATTAGAGAAGTAGGTAGATCTGATGCTCCAGGTAGACCAATATTATATGAAGTAACAGAAGAGTTTATGGATTCATTTAAGTTATATACTTTAAATGAACTTCCAGATCTTCCTAAATATGAAAAAGAAGAAGAAAAAGAATTATTTGAATAGGAGAAAATAAAATGAGCGAATGTAATCATGATTGTAGTAATTGTGGACAAGATTGTAATGAAAGACAAGATTGTAGCCATGATTGTTCCACTTGTTCACAAAACTGTGGAGAAAAAGAAGTTATAAAACCAACTAGTGATACTAAGATTTCTAAGATTATTGGTGTATTATCTGGCAAAGGTGGTGTAGGTAAGTCAATGGTTTCAGCATTATTAGCCGTAGAACTTGCCCAAAAAGGTTATAAAGTAGGTATTATGGATGCCGATATAACTGGTCCTAGTATTCCTAAGATGTTTAATTTAAATACCCAATTATATGGTGATGAATTAGGTATATTCCCAGCAACAAGTACATTAGGTATTAAAGTTGTTTCTATTAATATGATGCTAGAAAATGAAGATGCTCCAGTATTATGGAGAGGTCCAATTTTAGGTGGTGTTATTAGACAATTCTATACTGAAGTACATTGGGGTGAATTAGATTATTTATTAATTGATATGCCTCCAGGAACTAGTGATGTTGCTATATCTATCATTCAAGATATACCAGTAGATTCATTTGTAATGGTAAGTACGCCAAGCAAACTTGTATCTATGGTTGTAGGCAAAGCTATAAATATGGCTAAGGAAGTAGATAAGCCTGTTGTTGGTTTAGTTGAAAATATGGCCTATGTTAAGTGTGATGCATGTGGCCATGAAATAAATATTTATAAGAATGATGATACAGAAGCTACAGCCAACAAATATGGCCTAGAAGTACTAGCCAAATTACCAATTGATCCTGTATTAGCTAATTTTGCTGATGATGGTGAGATTGAAAGTTATAGTAACAATTATTTAGAAAAATTAATCTCTAAGCTATAAAGTTGTGTGATGATGAAAATCATCACCTTCTTTTTATATTAAAAAACCCTTATTCAGGGCTTGCTATCTAATGGCAGGGGTGGTAGGGGTTGAACCCACACCAACGGTTTTGGAGACCGGTACGCTACCGCTACGCCACACCCCTATGTGCCTTTTAATTTTATCCCATGGTTCACCATTTTACAAGACAAAAATGAAATCACTCGATTACGATTTGTATCTAAAACAAAGAAAGAAAATAGGCAGTGGCTCTAGAGCCACCATTTATTTGTGGCAGGGTTATGCCTATAAATATTATGGTGATAATTATCTACAATCTTGGATTGACCATGAATATGAGGTACAGAAACAAATAATAAATACTAACTTAAATGTTGCTAGATTCTATGAAACATCTTTTGAAAAGACTATTAAGATGGATTATATAGAAGGTGAAACTATATCTAATTTATTATTAAAAGATAATTCAAATAAGATATTTGAATTGTTTATGAAAGAATTTAATAGAATTCATGAAATTAAGAATTTAGATTTAGATGATTTATCAACCTTTTTAATCCAACAAATTAATAAGTCTAGAGTAAGTAACTCACAAAAAGAATTAGGATTAGAATATCTCAATATCATAAATAATATTGATGAAGATAATGTTTTATGTCATATGGATTATCATTTCTTAAATACTATGTATGATGGAAGTAAGATATATGTTTTGGATTGGTTTGATGGTAAAAATGGTAAGAAGATATTAGATTTCGCTAGAACATATGTGCTTATTTATCAATACAGCAAAGAATATAAAGATATATATTTAAATACAATATTAAATGATTATGGTTATAGTAAAGAATTATTTAAAAAAGCAATTTATATTAATGCTATTAATAGATTACAAAATTTTGATAATGAACAAATGCAAACACTTATGCATCTAATAGAAGAAGATAAGTGGTAGACATGCGATAATATTATTATGGGTAAAAGAAAATCTAACTTATTAAAACAAAAGAAATTATTATGTTTATGTCCAGTATGTAAGAAACATTATTTTTCAACTATTAATTCTTATGAAATATGTCCAATATGTGGCTGGGAAGATGATTTAGTTCAAAGAAAAGATCCTAATTGTAATGAGGGTGCTAATAAATTAAGTTTAAATGAGGCTTTAAGAGAATATCATGGCAAATAAGAGAAAAGTTAAAATTGTTTTATTTATATTATTACTATGTGCTTGTATCTTTTTTTATTTTAAAAATGATGCAAATATAGATGAGTCAATAATTAATAATGTAGATGATAATCGCATTACTTATCACTTTAGAAATGATGAATTATTAAATAGTCATTATGAAAAACATGGCATTGATATGGGTTTTGATAATGCTCAAGATTATGAGTCAGCAGCAAATGAAGTAATATATAATGAAGACGCCTTACATAAATTAGAGAAGGAAGATAATGATGATGTCTATTTTGTAGAAGATACAAATGAATTTGTTGTCTTATCTACAGATGGATATATACGTACCTATTTTTTAGCTTCAAAGAATTATTTTGATAAACAATAATTAAAGGAGGATTTATGAAACTTAACTACAAAAGAACATTTATTGTTGGTCTAGCATTCTTATCGATATGTGCCTTTTGGCAAATGTACGATAATATCGTGCCCCTTATTTTAACTAATACTTTCCATTTAAATGAGACTTTATCAGGTGCCATTATGGCCGCTGATAATATATTGGCCTTATTCCTACTACCAATATTTGGTTCTTTATCTGATAAGACAGATACCAAGATTGGTAAAAGAATGCCATATATCTTATTTGGTACTGGTTTAGCAGTAATATTAATGAATATCTTACCTTTAATAGATAATTCCTATTATCAAGAACACAGCAATTTCAAAGTAGTTTCATTTGTAATTGTACTTGGTTTATTACTTATCGCTATGGGAACATATAGATCTCCTGCTGTTGCCTTAATGCCTGATGTTACACCAAAACCATTAAGATCAAAAGCTAATTCCATTATTAATTTAATGGGAGCAGTAGGTGGAATCATCTATTTAGGATTAGCTGCTGTTTTATATCCTAATTCTAAAACTGCTGGTGTAGAACACGTTAATTATCAAATATTATTTGTTGCCGTATCCGCAATCATGTTTGTAGCTGTTTCATTATTATTCTTATTTGTTAAGGAACCAAAATTAGTAGAAGAAAATAGAGCCCTAGAAGAAGAACATCCTGAATGGAACCTAGCAGAAGATGATGGCTCTGGCAATGAAAAACTACCAAAGGATGTAAAAAGGTCTTTAGCTTTCTTACTAGCATCAATTGCTTTATGGTTTATTGGCTATAATGCTGTTACTACTTGGTTTACAACATATGTTTCTGTTGTAATGGGCCAAGGTTTAGGTGGAGCTAGTACTTGTTTATTAGTTGCTACAGCTGGAGCTATTATTTCTTATATTCCTATTGGTAATATTGCATCTAAAATTGGTAGAAAGAAAACTATTATGGGTGGTATTGTCTTACTATCTATCATGTTCTTCTTAGGATTTATATTCACTTCAATATTTAAATCAATAAATATCATTATGTATGTCAGTTTCGCCGTTGTAGGTCTTGCATGGGCTGCAATAAATGTTAACTCTTTACCTATGGTTGTTGAAATGTGTAAAGGCTCAGATGTAGGTAAATTTACTGGTTATTACTATACCGCAAGTATGTCTGCCCAAATTATTACTCCTATATTTGCGGGAACATTAATGAGATTAATCTCTTATAAAGTATTATTTATTTATGCTGCTTTCTTTGTCTTATTATCTTTTGTTACTATGACACAAGTAAAACATGGTGATCAAAAAGTAGAAGCTAAAAAAGGCTTAGAAGCATATGAAGATATGGCTGATTAATTAAATCGCTAGGAATATTGGCTAAGGCGCTCTATATAAAATTTTCAAAGCAAAAAATTAAAAATTTTTTGTCACATTATTGTAATTGAATTTTTATTATGTTATATTAATAGAGCGCAAAAGCCAGTTTGTGCCTTGGCATGAAGAAGTACTCAAGTGGTTGAAGAGGAGGCCCTGCTAAGGCCTTAGGTCGGCTCGTCTGGCGCGCGGGTTCAAATCCCGCCTTCTTCGCCAAAAGATATGCAGATGTAGTTCAATGGTAGAACGCCACCTTGCCAAGGTGGACACGAGGGTTCAATTCCCTTCATCTGCTCCATCAAAACTATTCAATCAACTAGTTATAGTTGGTTTTTTTATACCTTTGTATATTTTATAATTATCTATATAGATGGAGAAACTTATGAAATATCCTAGACCACAATTAAAAAGAGATAATTTTCAATCATTAGATGGTGAATGGTTGATGAATGGTAATAAGGTTATAGTTCCAAGTTGCCAATTAGAACAAAACCTTTTATATGAAAAAGAATTTGAATTTAAGAAGATTAAAGATAGAGTTATATTACACTTTGGAGCTGTTGATCAGATTTGTTCTATTACTTTAAATGGTATTAATGTAGGAAAACATTATGGTGGTTATTTACCTTTTGAATTTGATATAAGTAATTTTGTTGTTGAAGGAACAAATAAGTTGATGGTAAATGTCCTTGATGTTTTAGATACAACTTATCCTTATGGCAAACAAACATTAAAACCATCCGGCATGTGGTATACACCAGTTACAGGTATTTGGAAATCTGTTTGGTTAGAACAGGTTCCTGAAGAATATATTAAAGATTTAAAGATTAAAACAGATTTAAAGGGTGTGGATTTAAAATATTTTATTAATAATGGTGAAGTATTAGAAAAAAGAATTGATATAGATAATCCGATATTATGGACTTATGATAATCCGCATCTTTATTATGATGAATTAATATATAAAGAAGATAAAGTTGAATTCTATTATGGTTTAAGAACAATAGAAATAAAAAATATTAATGGTATTAATAGAGTTTGTTTAAATGGTGAACCTATCTTTATTAATGGGGTATTAGATCAAGGTTATTGGAAAGATAGCTTATTTATTCCTGATAGTGAGGATGGATATGAATTAGATATATTAAGAATGAAGAAACTTGGTTTTAATACTTTAAGAAAACATATCAAGATTGAAGATGAACAATTCTATTATGATTGTGATAGATTAGGAATGCTTGTTATACAAGATATGGTTGAAAATGGTAAATATAGTTTTATTAAAGATACTGTATTTCCAACAATTGGTATTTCTAGAAAAGATAATGTTGCTAAGTTAGATTCAAGACAAGAATTCTTTATTAAGCACTCTAAGCAAACTTTAGATTATCTATATAATCATCCAAGTATTATTATCTATACGATATTTAATGAAGGATGGGGCCAATTTAATGCTGATGAATTATATGAAATGTTAAAGGATTATGATGATAGTAGATTATATGATGCAACATCGGGTTGGTTTAAACAAAATAAATCAGACTTTGATTCGCAGCATGTTTACTTTAGGACAAAGGATTTAAAAGTAGGTACTAGACCATTCTTATTATCAGAATGTGGTGGCTTTGTCTTACAAAAAGATGATGCTAAGGCTACTTGGGGATATGGTAAATGTAATAGTGAGCAAGAGCTTACCAACAAGATAATTGAAATGTATGAGAAGATGGTTATTTCTAAGATTGAAAAAGGATTGTGTGGGGTAATATATACCCAATTATCCGATGTAGAAGGTGAAGTTAATGGTTTATATACTTTTGATAGAAAGGTATGTAAAGTTATACCAGAAAAATTATTAAATTATTTTAATGGAATATATGAAAAAATGAGGAATTTAAAATAAATGAAAACATTTGATATGCATGCTGATATAGGAACAGATTTATATCATAGAACTTTAAAAGGTGAAAGTGATATCTTAAATAGAATTCATCTACCTAATCTAAATAAAGGCGATGTAAAAGGCGTATTTACTGCTTGCTTTTTTGATGGCCATGAAGATTATAAAACTATGCAAGATATGGTTTTAAATTGTAATGATTTATTAGAAAAACAAGAGGGTATTAGATTTGTTAAATCTAAGAAAGATTTAATTGTAGATGATAAAACATTGGCAATCATTTCTGTAGAAGGAATGTGTGGTATTAAAGATAATGTAGAAGAAAAGATTGAATGGTTATTTAAACATAATGTTAAAGTAGCATCCCTAGTTTGGAATGAGAAAAATGCTTTAGCTTGTGGTTGGAAATTAGATCCAATGTATGGTTTAAGTGAATTAGGTTTTAAAGTAGTTAAAAAGATGAATGAGATAGGTATGATTATTGATGTATCGCATATTAATGAAAAGGGCTTTTGGGATATTATTTCTAGTAGCAGTAAACCTGTTATTGCGACACATTCTAATTGTAGAAAGTTATGTAATCATGAAAGAAATCTAACTGACCAACAAATAAAGGCTATTGCCTTAAAAGGTGGCTTAATTGGTTTAAATGCTTGTGGCAGTTTTATAAATGAAGAAAGATCTAAACAAGATGCTTTGAATCTTGCAAGACACGGTAGATATATTGCGGATTTAGTTGGTGTAAAACATTTGGGATGTGGTTTTGATTATATGAATTTCTTAAGTGAAGATGGTTTAGAAAAAATGGCTATAGATTTAAAAGATGCTTCATATACTCAGAATCTAGTAAAGGGATTATTGGAAGTAGGCTTTAATGAAAAGGAAGTTGAAGATATTATGTTTAACAATGTATATAACTTCTTATCTCAATATTTAGTATAATGTGTATATGTTTATTGCGGAATTTTATAAAGTAAGTGAAGAACAATTTAAAAAAGACAGCATTGGTTTGAATGCTACTTATGAAGATATCAAACTACCAATAAGGGCAACTAAGGGTAGTGCTGGATATGATTTTTATAGTCCTATTGATATTACTTTGAAAACTAATGAAACAATTAAAATACCAACTGGTATTAGATGCAAGATTGAAGATGGTTATGTATTACAAATATATCCTCGTTCTTCAATGGGTTTTAAATATCAAATGGCTTTATTAAATACGGTTGGTATTATTGATGCGGATTATTTTGGTGCTGATAATGAGGGGCATATTATCGTTGGTATTGTTAATAGGGGCGATAAGGATTTAATAATTAAAAAAGGTGATAGGTTTGTACAAGGCATCTTTTATAGATTTTATTTAGCTAAGGAAGAAGAAAATACTAATATAAGGCAGGGTGGACTTGGTTCAACAAAATGATGTGCCCATAGCTCAAAGGATAGAGCGCTAGATTCCGATTCTAGAGGTTGCGGGTTCAAGTCCTGTTGGGCACTCCAAACACATATGATATAATCAAAAGATGTACGGGAGGGAAAATGACAGATTATAGCATTAACTTAACTTTACAAAATATATGGTCTGTATTTAGAGTAGTTATTGATATAGCTATTATGTGGTTTGTATTCTATTATGCCATCAAAGCTATTAAGAATAATTCACGTACAGTACAAATATTTAAAGGAATAATCGCTATCATTGTAGTTAATGGTTTAGCGAAATTACTTGGTTTATCGACAGTAACTTATTTTACTGATATTTTTATTAACTGGGGTTTATTAGCTTGTATAATTATCTTCCAGCCAGAAATAAGAGGTTTATTAGAAAAGATTGGTAAATCCAATGCTTTTTCTCGTATATCTTCTTTGCTTTCTAATGAAAGAGAACAACTAGTTGATCAATTATATGAGGCTACAACAACTTTATCAAAACAAAGAATTGGTGCTTTAATTGCCATTGAACAAACTCAATCTTTACAAGATTATATTAAAACTGGTATTTCGGTAAATGCCGAAGTAAGTAAAGAATTATTATGTTCAATATTTATGACTACTACACCATTACATGATGGTGCGGTAATCATTAGAGGTGATAAGGTTGCTTGTGCTAGTGCTTATTTTCCACCAACTAATGTCAACTTAAGCTCTAGATATGGCGCAAGACACCGTGCTGCTTTAGGCATAGCTGAAGTAAGCGATTGTTTAACAATTGTTGTATCTGAAGAAACAAGTGTTATCTCAATTGCGGAAAATGGTCGAATCTTTTCAGTTGATGAAAAACAATTAAAAGAATATTTAAGAAGAGTTATTTGTGGTGATACAACTGCTATTGAAAAGGGTACTAAGAAAAGAGGCTCTTTAATTAATAATGATTTAGTGGATAATAGAAATTCTGATACTGAAGAATTAGATATGAAGGTTCCTACTAATAATCGTTTAAAACAAAATATTAAATTGAATAAAACAGATAAAGTTGATGAAGATATTGTACAAATATTTGATAATTTGATGGAGGATAAGAATGAAAAACAATAAGACCTCTATTGAAAAGCAAGAAAAAGCTCTTAAGATTGCTTCTAAAAATTTAAATAGTAGAACAGTTTATGAATCATTAGAAGAAAGTATCATGAAGTTTTTTAGATGGACTTCTTCTATTATTGATAGACTATTTTTTTCCAGTAAGTATTCCGCTTTATTTGCCTTATTATTAGCGTGTTTAGCTTACTTTGTTGCTACATATGATAGTTCTAATACTACTTTAACTAGTTCTAAGATTTTAAGTGGTGTAAGTATTAATACAAGATATAATTCGGAAACCTTTGAATTAAGCGGTGTTCCTAGTGCTTGTGAGATTGTTTTAACGGGTGAGGCTGCCAATGTTAACAATGCAGCAGCTAAAAAAGGATATTGTCAATTAGATCTAGAAGGTTATACCGAAGGTACTCATACAATTAAATTAACTGCTGTAGGCTATGGTGATAGTGTTAATGCTATTGTTTCTCCTTCAGAAGTAACTATAACTTTAAAGAAAAAGACTACTAAACAATTTGAATTATCTTATGATTTCATCAATCAAGATGCTATGGATTCTAAATATATCTTAGGAACTCCAGTATTTAGCCAAGGTACAAAGATTAATATTCGTGCTTCGCAAGATACTTTAAATTCTATTGCCTTAGTTAAAGCTTTAATTGATTGTAGCGGTGTAACTGGTGACTTTACAGTTAATGCCCCATTAATTGCTTATAATTCAAGTGGCCAAGCTGTAAATGCCGAGATTGTTCCTGCTTCTATTGAAGTAAGTGTTTCTGTAAGTTCACCTAGTAAGGAAGTTGCAATTAAATTAAATCCAACTGGCCAAATTCCAACTGGTTTAGCTATTGATTCGGCAACTATTACAGATCATCAAACTACTACTATTTATGGTACACAAAGTGTATTAAATTCTATTGATGAAGTATATGTTAACTTTGATATGTCAACAGTAACCGAAAATGCTGACTTGGAAATGATGCTTCCAGTAGTATTGCCAGATGGTGTAAGTGCTTCTACTGTTACAGTTGTAAATGTTAAGGTTGTCTTATCAGCTATTGAATCTAAGACAATTGAAGAAGTACCATTAAATGCTATTAATAATACTAATAATTTAGCTATTTCTGATATTGATTATCGTAGTATTAATGTTACTGCTAGTGGTTCACAAAATAATATTGATGCAATTACTGCTGATGATATTATGGTATATTTCGAAATGCCTCAAGAGCCTGGAGAATATGATTTACCATTATATGTAAAAGCAGATGATTATCCATATGTAAATCTAACTCTAGAAAGATTAAGCATACATGTAGTTGTTGTGGAGGCAAATTAATAATGGGAAAATATTTTGGCACCGATGGTGTTAGAGGAAAAGCAAATGAAACTTTAACTTGCGAGATGGCTTATAAGATTGGTAGATACCTAGGCTATTACGCAAAAAAGAATGCCAACTCAAAAATCGTTATTGGTAAAGATACAAGATTATCTAGTTCAATGTTTGAAAACATTTTAGCCGCTGGAATTAGCGCAAGCGGATCAAATGCTTATTTAATTGGTTATTGTTCTACACCTTGTCTTGCATATGTTGCCCAAAACGATGGCTTTGATTTAGGTGTTATGATAAGTGCTTCACATAATCCTTATTATGATAATGGCATCAAGGTATTCTCTAATGATGGTGTTAAATTCAAAGAAGAAGAATTATTAAAAGTAGAAGATTATATGGATAATCCTGAAGGTATAGATTATGCTGTACAAGATGATATTGGCAATATCTATCCATATTCTGAAGGTTTAGATCATTATAAAGATTGGATTAAGAAAATATATAATAAACCATTAAATTCATTTAAGATTCTTGTTGATTGTGCTAATGGTTCTAATTCTTATATTGCTGAAGATGTATTAAAAGATTTAGGTGCTAATGTAACAGTTATTAATAATAATCCTAATGGTATTAATATCAATAATCATTGTGGTTCTACTCACTTAGAATCATTAAAAGAAAATATTGTTAAGGATAATTATGATATTGGTTTAGCCTTTGATGGTGATGCTGATAGACTAATTGCCATGGGCCCTAAAGGTGAAGAATTAAATGGCGATTATGTTATGTATGTTCTATCAAGATACTTAAAGAATCATAATATGCTTAATGATAATACCTTAGTTGTAACAGGTTACTCTAATATTGGTTTACATAAGGCTTTAAATAAATTAGGAATTAAATTAGATGTAGTTGAAAATGGTGATAAGTATGTCTTAGAAAGCATGCTTAATAATGACTATTCATTAGGTGGGGAACAAACAGGTCATATCATCATTAAAAAGGATTGTAACTATGGTGATGGTTTAAAAACTGCTTTATGTCTATTAAATGCTTTAATGGAATTTGATTATGATTTAAATAAAGCAATTGATGGTTTAAAGATTTATCCTCAATTATTAGTTAATCAAAAAGTTGTTGATAAAAAGATTGTTTTAAATGATAACGATATAGTTAATAAAATAAATGAAATTAAAAATAAATTAAATGGCGATGGACAAATTCTTGTTAGAGCCTCAGGTACTGAACCGTTAATTAGAGTAATGGTTGAGGCCCAAAGTGAAGAGTTATGTCATTCATATGTCTATGAAGTAATCGATTTAATCAAAGAAAAGGGCTATAGTTTATAAACTATAATTAGGGGAAAATATGACTACTACAGATATTATTGCGCATTTATTAGGATTATTAGCGGGTGTTGGTACATTCATGTATGCTTGTGATGTTATCAGTGATAACTTACAAGCTGTTAGTTCTGAAAGACTTAAATCTTTATTTCTAAAAGTATCAAACAATAAAATCATTGGTGTTTGTATTGGTGCTTTGACTACTACTATTATTCAAAGTTCTGGTGCTACAACCGTAATGCTTATTGGTTTTGTTAATGCGGGAATTATTTCTTTAAATCAAGCAGCAACAATAATCTTAGGTAGTGAAATTGGTACAACTTTAACTGGTCAAATTGTTGCTTTAGGACTAGGCGGCGAATCTACCATATCTTTAAATACCGTCTTTGGTGCCTTTATTGGTATAGGCGCCTTCCTTGAATTATTCGCTAAAAAGGATAAGACAAAAAAGATTGCTGGTGTAATGATTGGCTTTGGTATGATCTTTGTTGGTCTATCAATGATGAGCTCATCTATGGATAGTTTCGCTCGACTTGATTCCTTAAAAGTCTTTCTAGCCAGCATAGATTCTGTAGTTTTATTAACCGTTGTAGGTGCTATATTAACAGCTCTAATTCATAGTTCTTCAGCAATGACTTCAATTGCCATTACTATGATTGCCTCTGGCTTAATCTCTTTGGAACAAGGTATCTACATCACATTAGGCGCAAATGTTGGAACTTGTGTTACTGGTATGCTTGCTGCCATGGGTTCTGGTGCTAATGCTAGAAGAACATCATTATTCCAATTAATATTCAATGCTGGTGGTGTTGTATTACTAGAAATAGTTGATGGTATTGTAAAAGCTTTAAGTGGCAACGCAGCAAGTGTTAGTATCTTATTTGAAAATCTATTCCCAGATGCTCCACAAACGCAACTTGCAATGTTCCATACTTTATTCAATGTTGCTTCAACTATATTAGCTTTACCAATATCTAATCAAATGGCTAGTTTAACAGCATTAGTAATTAAGGATGATGAAGTAGTTGAAAGTAGTAATAAACGTCTATACTTCTTTGATGAAAACATGATGTCTTCTCCTTCAATTGCGGTTGCGCAAATTAAGAATGAAATTGTTAATATGTTACAAATTTCAATTGTTAACTTCAATGCTTCATTAGAAATGGTATCTAAATTAGATTTCTCTTATAAAGAAGAATTTAATAATAATGAAGATGAATTAAATTATTTAAATCATACTTTAGTTGATATTGTATCTAGACTTTCTAAAGTAGTTAAGAATGCTAATGACTTGAACTATTTGTCTTCTACATATCGTACTATTTCAGATATTGAAAGAATTGGTGATTATGCCGAAAATATTATGGAATACGCCGAATTCTTATCTGATAGTATGCAAGCATTCTCTGATACTGCAGTTGAGGAAATAAAAGAAGTTCAAGGCTATGTTAATGATATTTATAATATAGTTGCTGATGTATATAAGAAATATGATAAGTCTAAGGTTAAGAAAGCCGAAGCCATCGAAGAAAAGGTTGATGATTTCACAAAGAAGATGGAAGAAAATCATATTGATAGAATGAATAATGGTGAATGTAATGCCGCAGTAGGTGCTCAATACTTACAACTTGCATCAGATGTTGAAAGAGTAAGTGATCACTTAATGAATATTGTTAATAAAGACTTATTCTATATTAAAAAGAGTAAAAAGAATTAAAAATGAATTTCAATATTGGCCAAGAATTAACTTTAAATGATGTATTTATCAGACTTTTGGTATCTGCGATTTTAGGTATGGTTATTGGTATTAATCGTGAAATAAATAATAAAGCTGCTGGTTTAAAAACTCATTGTTTAGTTATTATTGGTGCTACCGTAATAGCAATCATAGAAAGATTTTATATATTCGAAGTTGTTACTTTGAATAATCCTACAGTAGCCATAAGTGTAGGTAGATTCACAGTAGGTGTTATTACCGGTATTGGTTTTTTAGGCGCTGGAACAATAAGTCTAAAAGAAAATAGTACTCCAGAAGGTTTAACTACCGCTGCTTCTATATGGTGTACGGCCTGTCTTGGACTGGCTGTTGGTATGGGTTATTATTGGATTGCCATAATTGCTTTAATATTTATAATGATTGTTTTGACACTTGTATCAAAAATCATATTTTTAATAAAGAACAAGTGATTTTCCTATATTTTGCTTTAATTGTATAATCAATTAGAAGGCAGGTGGATATGAAGAGAATAATTAATGTAGTTGAAGATGAAAAAGATTTAAATGAATTAGTAAAATCTTATCTAGAAAAAGAAGGCTATAGTGTTAATTCTTATTTAACATATGATTCTGCTTATGAAAATATCGATAATGATTGTGATTTATGGATATTAGATATTATGCTAGATGAGAAATCTGGTTTTGATTTAATAGAAGAGATTAAGAAAAGAAAAGCTAATATGCCAGTTATTTTCTTATCAGCTAGAGATAAAGAATTTGATCGTATTATTGGTTTAGAAAAGGGTTCTGATGATTATATTACGAAACCTTTCTCTCCAAAAGAGATGGTTTTAAGAGTTAATAATATTATTAAAAGAGTTTATAAAGAGGGTAACTTAATTGAAGTTAATGGTTATGAAATAGATGAAAATCAAAGAGTTATCTATCGTAATGGTAAGCAAATTGAATTAACTACTAAGGAATTCGATTTATTGATGTTATTTGTTAAGAATAAGGGTACTGCTTTTTTAAGAGAACAAATATTAGAAAAAGTCTGGGATGAGAATTATTATGGCTCTGATAGAGTTGTAGATGATACTTTAAGAAGATTAAGAAAGAAATTGCCTGATTTAAATATCCAGACTATTTATGGTTTTGGATATCGATTAGGATGAAAAGATTAAAGATTTGGTTAAGTAATTTTACTCTTTTACAACAATTTTTAGGAATTGTTCTTTTAAATCTTGCGATCTTAGTATTTTTTGTTGTTACATTCTTAAATACCAATATTGATAAGTTTGTTAATAACCAGATGTTTGCCTATATTCATAATATCCAAGTAGAATTCTTAAATACTAGAAAGATTGATAATGATACTAATACCATCAGTTATATCTATAGTGTTGAAGGTGAAAGATATTTAAATACTATTGATAATGCTCATAAGGAAATAATTGCTAGAATTGATCCTAATCCTGAAGGTGGAAGTATTGATGATAGTTTTGAATATGATAATTTAGTTATTGTTTATTCAATTATCACCTTTGATGATGATTATCGTTTAATATCATTAGTTAAAAATGATTATCGAAATGAATTTAGAGATGCTTTATTAACTGGTATTGTTAATGTTACTTTCTATATCATTGGTGGTATGATTTCTATCTTATGTATTTGGATTATTTCTTTAATAAGACCTTTAAATCAAATTAAGAACTATATCAATAGAGTTAAAGAAGGTGAAAAGGCAACATTAGTATTAGATAGATATGATGAAATAGGTGAAGTTGGTGAAGCTTTAACCCAAATGAATGATGAATTATCAAAGCAACAAAAGATTCGTGATGAAATGATACAAAATATTTCTCATGATTTAAAAACACCTATTGCTATTATTAAATCCTATTCCGAATCAATTAAAGATGGTGTTTACCCTTATGACACATTAGAAAAAAGCGTTGATGTTATATTAGAAAATGCTAATAGATTAGAAAAGAAAGTATATTCTTTAATTACTTATAATAAATTAGGTTATTTAACTGATATAAATGATGATATTTTAAATCTACATATGGCACCTATTATTCAAAAAGCTTTATTAGGTGTTCAAGTTATTAGAAATGATGTCAAGATTGAAACTAATGTTGATGAAACAGTATTCTTCCATGGTGAAGAAGAACCATGGCGTGTAGTTGTCGAAAATCTATTAGATAATAGTTTAAGATATGCCAAGAGTTTAATTAAGATTACTTTAAAGAAAGATATTTTGGAAGTTTATAATGATGGTCCAAATATGGATAAAGATAGATTGGATAAATTATTTAAACCATATGAAAAGGGTACAAAGGGTAAGTTTGGTTTAGGTTTATCAATAGTTAAAAAGGTTTGTGATACTTATGGTTATACGGTAACAGGTGAGAATATGCCTGATGGTGTGGTATTTAGGATATATTGTAATAAGAAGTATAAAAAGGCCTCTAAAAAGAAAAGCAAGAAGGTATAATTAACTAGTGAACACATTGATTCAAGATTTAAATATTCATTATGAAAAATATGGCACCAAAGGTAAAAAAGTAGTTTTACTACATGGTTGGGGCCAAAATACCCAAATGATGGCCTTTATAGGTGAACATTTAAAGAAACATTTTATTGTCTATAATATTGATTTTCCTGGCTTTGGGCAGTCGCAAGAACCTAATGAGGCGTGGTCATGTGAAGATTATGCCGAGTTCTTACATGCTTTTTGCCAGAAGTTTAAAATAGATGATCCTATCTTT
>CAVCTP010000001.1:0-51703 GCA_963605145.1 Tannerellaceae bacterium | reverse complement strand
ACCATCAACACCTTTTTCTGCGATATTTACAGTAGTTGTTTTAGCTTTGTTGATTGCACTTACTACTTCTGGTTTTTCGAAGAATTCATTAATCTTTGATTCGATATCTTTTAATACTTCTGCTGTTTTCTTAACTGTGTCAGTATCTTTGATTTTATCGAATTCAGACATGATTTCATCATGTATGTCATCTAGAGATTTCTTTGATTCTTGATTTGTTAAAGCATCAACTTTAGATTTTGTATATTCAACTGCTTCCATTGATTTAGCTTTAACTTTGTCTAAGAATTCATTTAATTTTTCATCATCTCTAACATCATCAATAACTGAACTTACTTTTTCGATTGATGTATTAATTGCTTCCTTAGTCCTTTCAACAATAGCACTTGCTTTTGCTTTTGTTTCATCATCTAGATTAGCGGTTTTTTCTTTGCAAGCCTTTTCCAGTTCCTCAACACAAGCTTTCATTTCGTTTATAGTCTCTTGAATTTTATCCATTCATAGTACCTCTCTTTCTTTAATTAAATTATACCTAAAAATTAGATATAGAGTTAAAATCACATAATTTTCTATTTTCTAGCACTTACTTATCAATTAAAAAGGTATCTTTCGATACCTCGTTAAATTATTTCTTACAAGCCTTGCAGCCTTTATCTTCTTTTTCTACTTCTGATAAAGCATTTTTCTTAACTGATTTAATGCCATTCTTACAAGCAACTAATGTGCTATATCCTTCAGAAGAACCGATTGGTTTACCATTAGCGGCAATTAATCTGAAATAGAAGTTTTTGTCTTTTCCAGTATAAATTTCAAATTTAGGTGCTGCTAGAGTTTTTACTTCTTTGGCAGTTTGATCTTCAATTGGTGCTTCAGGTGCATTTTTGCCTACTGATTCTAGTCCTTTAACAGCACTAGCTTTGCTGGCATACATTTGCGAACTTAAGATAACTTCACCATTCTTTGCTTCCAAATTAAAATGAAATTTGCCCTTTGGGGACTTAGTAATTACATATTTACCCATTGTTTTCCTCCTATTAAATAGTTGTATTTACTCAAATTTATTTTATTATATTGAATTTACTAATACAAACGATGAGTTTAAAATTAAGTTATGTTATCTGATACAATTTGTGCGATTTCTACGGCTTTAAAAGATGGTGCTATATCAATTGTTAGAATGTCAGGAGATGATAGTTTTGAGATTATCAAGAAGATATCTGACATTAAAAAATGTAATGGCAACACCATTGTTTATGGTCATATTTATAAGGACAATGAAATACTTGATGAAGTATTAGTATCTTTTTTTGTTAAGGGTAAATCTTATACGGAAGAAGATATGGTAGAAATAAATTGCCATGGTGGAGTTTATGTAACTAGGACGATATTAAATCTATTATTAGAAAATGGTTGTCGTTTAGCTGAGCCTGGCGAATTTACTAAGAGGGCTTATTTAAATGGTCGAATTGATTTATCAGAAGCGGATTCCATAAATGATTTAATTAAGGCTAATAATTCAATACAAGCTAAATCAGCTATTAGAGGAATCAATGGTTCAATTGAAAGATTATTAACACCTTTAATGGATGAGATGAAGGATGTTATATCAATGATTGAAGTTAATATTGATTATCCCGAATATGAAGATGAAAAGCAGATGAGTAATGATGTTATTAAACCATATTTAAATAAGTGGATAAATGAATGTAGTGATATGGTTGATAAGGCTAAGCGTTTTAGAGTTGTTAAGGATGGTTTAAATACGGTTATTATAGGTAAACCTAATGTTGGCAAATCTAGTTTATTAAATGCTTTATTAGAAGAAGATAAGGCTATTGTTACCGATATTGCCGGTACTACTAGGGATTTAGTTGAAGGTAAGGTTAATTTAAAGAATATTACTTTAAATTTAATTGATACAGCAGGTATTAGAGAATCTAGTGATAAGATTGAAAGAATTGGTATTGAGAAATCTAAGAAAGCTTTGAATAATGCGGATTTAGTTATATTGGTGTTAGACAGTTCTAATATTGATGAAGAGGATGAAAGTTTAATTGATATGGTTAAGGGATATGAACATATCATTGTTTATAATAAGTCTGATTTAAATAAAAAAGATGGTATCAATATTAGTGCTAAGAATAATGATATTAAGCAATTAGTTGATTATCTTAATGATAAATATAAGGATGATATTAGTTTAGTTAATGAAGATATCTTAAATAATGAAAGACAAATTGCTTCTATGGAGAAATGTTTAAATGAATTAAAGCAAATGTATAACAACATTGATATCGATGGCATAGATATGGTATTTACGGATTTAATGGAAAGTTATCATTATCTATGTGAAATATTAGGAAAGGAATATCAAGAAGATCTAATCGACCATATGTTTAGAAACTTCTGTTTAGGTAAATAATGTATTGGACTGATTCACATTGTCATATAAATGATGAAGCATTTAAGGATGATTTAGATGATGTTTTAAATAATATGCTTGTAAGTGATGTTAAACAAGCAATGATTATTTCTAGTTATATCAAAGACTTTTATTATGGTTTAGATATTAAAAAGGATGGAATTGATTTTAAACATAGTTTAGGTATTTATCCAGGTGATGTTGACGATGTAGATGATAATTTGTTTTGTGAATTTGCGAAATTATTTGAAGATGATAGATGTGATGCTATTGGGGAAATAGGTTTAGATTATCATTGGAATAAGGAAAATAAAGATAAACAAATTGAAATATTTAAAAGACAAATTGATATCGCAATAAGAATAAATAAACCAATTATTGTACATGCTAGAGACGCTATACAAGATACATTCGACATTATGAAAGAAAATAAATGTAGAGGTGTATTACATTGTTATTCCGGTAGTAGCGAGATGGCAAAGGAATTTATTAAACTAGGATATTATATTTCTATAAGTGGCACTATTACTTGGAAAAATGCGAGACAAGTATTAGAAGTTATTAAGGCAGTACCACTTGATAAATTATTAATTGAAACGGATTGTCCATATCTTACGCCAGCTCCTAATAGAGGTAAAAGAAATGAACCTTCTTATGTTGTCTATACGGGTAAAAAGATATGTGAAGAATTAAATATAGATGAAGAAGTATTTAAGAAGCAAATAAGCGAAAATTATCATAAATTATTTGATAAGATATAATATCTAATTGGAGGATTTATTTATGGGAACAGTATTATATATCATAATTACCGTATTATTAGTATCATCAGTGATTAAGAATTTTGTTTTATTTAGAAGATATAAACATAATAAGGAATATATTGAATGTTATAAGGACTTATTAAAGAATAATGAAAATGCTTTAGAGCGTATTAATAATTATATTGAAAATGAAAATTCTAATGAATTTAAGAATAAGGCTAGAATCTTAAAACTATATCAAGAATTAATTAGTGATTTAGATTATAGTACAACCTTAAATGAATTAAATGTTAAAGATATTTTCTACGATAAGAATGGTAATCTAAAAAAAGATTTAATTAATTTTAATTCAGATTCATTCTTATTTATAATGCTTGTTTTATCTAAAGCACATCAAATGAAAAAGGATGAATTAATCGAATCTTTAACTAATAAAGTATTAGAAGTTAAAGGATTAGAAGATCATCTTGAAGTAAAAGAAATAGTTGCTTTAAATAATGCATTATTGAATAAAGAAGATAAAGGTGTAGCTTTATTTAATAGTTTCTTAGATGGTTCATATACGGAATATGTTTATGATAAGAATATGATTGGTTTATTTAAAAGAATCGCTATATCAACTTTAGCTTATTTAAATGAACCATTTGATGAATTCTTTATTGATGATATTAAGGATTTTGTTAAGACTTTAATTGGTAAGGAATATACTAGAAATTTAGGTATATATGATAAATATCATGTTGAAGAAGTAAGTGAAGAACCAGTTGAAGAAATTACTGAAGAAAAAGTAGAAGAAGTTAAAGAAGAAAATAACGAAGAAAATAAATAATGAAACTAATAGTAGGTTTAGGTAATCCTGGTAAAGAATATGAAAAAACTCGTCATAATGCGGGTTTTTTGACTATTAATAATTTAGTTAAGAAATTAAATTGTGAGCTAAATAAAAGCAAATGTAAGGCGATATATGGTATATATAACTATCAGGGTGAAAAGATTATAATCGCAGAACCACAGACATTTATGAACCTTTCAGGGGAATCTGTGAAGTCTTTGATGAAGTTTTATGATATCAATGCACAAGATTTAGTAGTTGTTCATGATGATTTAGATTTACCACTTGGTAAATTAAGATTAAGACAAAAAGGATCTTCTGGTGGCCAAAAGGGAATGGGCAATATTATCGATTTATTAGGTACAAATAATATCAATAGAATTAGAGTTGGTATATCTAATAATAAACAAATGGATACAAAAGATTATGTTTTAGGCAAGTTTTCTAAAGAAGAATATGAGGTAGTTGAAAAGGTAATAGATAAGGCAGCTGATGCTTTAATATATAGTTTTGATCATAATTTTGATGAAGTAATGTCAAAGTTTAATGGTTAATGAAGGAGAAATATGCAAGATTTAAGAATACAAGATGATTTATATCATTATGTCAATCAAGAATGGTTAGATAAGGCAGTTATACCAAGTGATAGGCCAACTACTGGTGGTTTTGCCAACTTAGATGAAGAAGTTAAAAAGATACTTATTAATGATATTAAAAAGATGATTAAAGATGATAAGTATCCTAATGCCAATATAAAAAAGGCATGTATCTTATATAAAGCAGCTTCCAATATCAAAAAAAGAAATAAGGCAGGAATTAAGCCAGCATTAGATTATATTAAACCTATATTAGATTTAAATAGTATTGATGATTTAAATAACAATATGAAGGAATTTATCTTAAAAGGATTAGCTCTTCCTTTTGTATTTGATATTGATACTGATATGAAAGATACCAATCATTCATTAATTTATTTAAGTGGTCCTTCAACTATCTTACCTGATACTACTTACTATAAAGATGAAATGAAAGATCAAGCTAAGGCTTTATTAGATGTTTATTCTAATATGGCTAAGGATATATTAAAGGAAAGTGAATTAAGCGAAGAAGAGATAAATGAATATATTGATGATACATTAAAGTTTGATGCGATAATCGCAACCTTAGTTAAATCATCACAAGAATTAAGTGAATATACAAAGTTATATAATATTTATTCAGTTAAAAAGGCTGCCAAATATTTATATCCCTTAGATTTAAATTCATTACTTAAATCCTTATATAAGGTTGATATTGAAAAATTATCTATTGCCGATCCTAGATTCTATAAAGGATTTAATACTTTATTTAATGAAGATAATTTTAAATTATATAAACATTGGGCTTATGTTAAAACTTTATTATCTTTAACAAGTTATTTAAGTGAAGATTTAAGAGAGAAGGGTTCTATATATCACAGAACTTTGATGGGTATTGCTTCTATATCTAATATTGATAAATATGCTTACAATATCGCAAATCAATTTTATAGTGAACCAATTGGTATCTATTATGGTAAGAAATACTTTGGTGCTAAGGCTAAAAAAGATATTGAAGATATCGTATATGAAGTTATTGATACTTATAAAAAACGTATCAAGAAGAATGATATTTTATCTAAAGAGACAAAGAATAAGGCTATCAAGAAGTTAGATACGATGGTTGTTAAGATGGCTTATCCTGATAAGGCTGATGCTTTCTATAATAAATTAACATTTGATGAAAAGGATTCTTATTTTGATATTGTATGTGAATTAAGTAAGAAGATTAAAACTCATCAATTAGAAAAGTTGTTAAAGGAAACAAATAGAAATGAATGGGCAATGCCTGGTAATATGGTTAATGCTTGTTATAACCCATTTAGTAATGATATTACTTTCCCAGCTGCAATCTTACAAGCACCATTTTATTCTATAAAACAAAGCCGTAGTCAAAATCTAGGTGGTATTGGTGCTGTTATAGGGCATGAAATATCACATGCTTTCGATAATAATGGTGCTAAATTTGATGAATTTGGTAACCTACATGATTGGTGGACTAAGGAAGACTTTAAAAACTTCAAGAAGAAAACTAATGCGATGATTAAACAATTCTCTGGAATTACATTACCTTGGGGTGAAGTAAATGCAAAGTTAATTGTTTCCGAAAATATTGCCGATAATGGTGGTATGGCTGTTTCTTTAAACATCTTAAATAATATGAAGGATGCTAATTATGAAGAATATTTCATCAATTGGGCTAAAGTTTGGTGTATGAAAGCAAAACAGGAATATCTAGCAGTCTTATTAAAAGTAGATGTTCATGGACCTCATATCTTAAGAACTAATATGCCAGTAAGAAACTTCAATGAGTGGTATAAAACATTCAATGTAACAAAGAATGATAAGATGTATATTGCGCCAAATAAACGTGTTGTTATTTGGTAGATTTAAATAATGAAATATTTAAATATTTTAAATG
Source organism: Tannerellaceae bacterium (assembly GCA_963605145.1). Taxonomy (GTDB): domain Bacteria; phylum Bacillota_I; class Bacilli_A; order Erysipelotrichales; family Erysipelotrichaceae; genus Colivicinus. The sequence goes on along the minus strand of CAVCTP010000001.1, from coordinate 45,186 downwards.
ATATTGAAGAAGTATTGAATAATGATGATTATTCATCTTTATCATATTCAAGTTTAGTAGAAGAAGCTTTAAAAATAAGTATTAAAGCAAAAAACAGTGATTGTCCTTTAATCATTGTTAAAGAAAATAATTATCTAGTTAATAAATTAAAAGATATTTTATTATCTTATTTTGATGAATCAGAAATTATTGCTTATTTACCTGAAGAATCACTTCGAGCTGAAGAGATTGCTTCTTCTTATGAAAATAGGGCAAGTAGGGTAAATGCTTTGTATCGTCTAGTTCACGAAGATAATTATAAATTAATCTTATGTTCTCCCTATGGTTTAATTAGACATTTACCTAATAAACAAGAACTAAAAGATAATATCATCAAGATTAAAAAAGATGATACCTTAGATAAACAAGAATTAATTGATAGATTAATTAAATTAGGATATGAGAAGACATCACATGTTGAAAATCCTATGACTTATGCCTCTAGAGGCTATATTGTTGATGTATTTTCGGTTAATTATGATAAACCAATAAGAATTGAATTCTTTGATGATGTTGTTGATAGCATTCGTTTCTTTGATAATGATTCTCAAAGGACATTAGAAGTAATTGATGAAGTTGAAATCTGTTTTGCCAAGGATGTTTTCTTTAGCGATGAACAAAAGAAGTATTTAAAAGAAAATGTTGAAGTATTAAGTGGCGAAATGGAACTTGATATGGAATATCTATTAAATGATAATTATCGCAATAATCAATATTTCTATTATGCTTATTTTGAAACAAGTCATTTAAAAGATTATATAGGTAGACATAAATTATACCTAAGTGATAAGGATAAAATACATAGTCATTTAAAGATGTTGGCTGATGAAACTATTGCCTATATCCAAGAAATGCATGATGAAAATAGATTGCCTTTAAAGTTTTATGTTTATGCGGATTACAATAGGGAAATACTTGATGAAGATATAATTGAAGGTCAACCTTTTAAAAAGATAAGTCCAATTAGTGAAATTGATTTACCATATGGCAATATTGATTATGTTTTAAGTGTTTTAAATAGCAGCAATATTAAATATAAATTAATAATTGTTGATGAAAAGAAAACTGAAGAAATAATTAATAGTTTAATTAAACAAGATATTAAATATAGTATTTATACTGGCGAGTTAAGGCAAGGTTTAAATGTAGGTAGTGGCAATATCTATGGTGGCTATGAGATTGATAAGTTAGATTTTGCTTTATATACAGCTAGCGAATTATATAAAGTTAAACCAGTAAGTGGTAGATTTGCGAATAAATATGCCGAAGCTAGAACCTTAAATTCTTATGAAGAATTAAATAAGGGTGACTATGTTGTTCATAACCAATATGGTATTGGCCAATATGTTGATATTGAAACTAGAACTGTTAATGGTGTAGCTTGTGATTATTTAAAGATAATTTATAAGGGTAATGATGAATTATTAGTACCATTATCGCAATTTTCTTTAGTAAGAAAATATGTTTCTAAAGAAGGAGTAGTACCTAAATTACATAAATTAGGTTCTAAAGATTGGATAGAAACAAAGAAAAAGGTTGAAGAATCGGTTAATGATATTGCGGGTAAGTTAATTGAACTATATAGTGCTAGAGAAACTAATATTGGTTTTGCTTATTCTAAAGATAGTCCTATGCAGAAGGAATTTGAAGATACCTTTATGTATGAGTTAACAAGTGATCAAGCAAGGGCTATTGAAGAAGTTAAGGCTGATATGGAAATGAGTAAACCAATGGATAGACTACTTTGTGGTGATGTCGGTTTTGGTAAGACTGAGGTCGCAATTAGAGCGGCATTTAAAGCAGTTTGTGATGGCAAACAAGTAGCATATTTATGTCCTACTACAGTTTTAAGTTTCCAACATTTTGATACCTTTAAAAAACGTTTTGAAAACTTTCCTGTTAGGGTAGAAGTATTAAATAGATATGTAATGCCAGAAAAACAAAAAGAAATCATTGAAGATTTAAAATTAGGCAAAGTTGATATATTGATTGGAACTCATAGAATCTTATCTAAAGATATTGAATATAAGGATTTAGGTTTTTTAATTATTGATGAGGAACAAAGATTTGGTGTAGAACATAAAGAAAAGATTAGAGCCTTAAAAAATAGCATCGATGTTTTATCTTTAAGTGCTACCCCAATTCCTAGAACCTTACAAATGTCTTTAATTGGTATTAGAGGTTTATCTACTTTAGATACTCCACCAATTAATAGATATCCGGTACAAACATATGTCGTTCATAAAAATGATAATTTAGTTCAAGAAGTTATCATGCGAGAACTAGAAAGAAATGGTCAAGTATTTTATTTATTTAATAATGTTGATTTAATTCATACAGTAGCTAGAAAGTTACAACAAGCTTTACCATATGCCAGAATTGGTGTAGCCCATGGACAGATGTCTCGCGAAGAGATAGAAGATATCATGTACAAGTTCTACAACAATGAAATAAATGTTTTGATTTGTACAACTATCATTGAAACAGGTTTAGATATACCTAATGCCAATACGATTATTGTTGATAATGCCCAAAACTTTGGTTTAGCTCAACTTTATCAAATCAAGGGTAGAGTTGGTAGATCCGATAGGGTTGCTTATGCCTATTTAATGATTCCCGAAAAGAAACAATTAAATGAAAATTCTGTTAAGAGACTAGATGCTATTAAAGAATTTACCTCATTAGGTTCAGGCTATAAGATTGCGATGCGTGATTTAACTATTAGAGGTGCTGGTGACTTATTAGGTGAAAAACAATCCGGCTTTATTGATAATGTAGGTCTAGATTTATATTTGGCAATGCTTAATAATGCCATTAAAAAACAAAAAGGTGAGATTGTTGAAGAAGAAAAGACTAAACCTACAATCAATATACCTATTTCTAGTTATATTCCCGAAGGTTTTTCTGATAATGATTATGATAAGTTAGCTATCTATCATGAACTAGATAATATTGATAATAAAAAGGATTTATTGCAGTTTTATTTAAAAGTTAATGATGAATATGGCAAATTACCTAAACAAGTAGAAGCCTTATTTGATAAGAAGAAATTAGAATTATTATGTAATTTAAATTTAGTGGAAAAGGTTTCTAATATAAACGGTGTATTTAGAATTATATTATCGAAACAATATTCTGATAATATTGATGGTATTAAATTATTTGAATATTGTAATTCTTTATCAAAGGATATTAAGATTGCTTATAAGAATAATAAATTAATAATAGAGATAGATAATCATAAGGAGAATATCAATAAATTATTGACACTAGTTGATAATTTAGATAAGTTAATGAAGAATGAGAATAGATAAATTTTTAAAAGTTGCGCGTATATTAAAGAAAAGAGAAGTTGGTAAACAATTAGCACTAAACCAAAGATTATTTATTAATGATAGAGTAGCTAAACCATCATCAGAGGTTAAAGTAGGCGATATAGTTAAGATTGAATTTGGCCATCGAGAAATCATTATTAGAGTATTAGAAATTAGACTTAGTGCTAGTAAGCAAGATGCTTTTAAGATGTATGAAGTAATTGAAGAAAGAAAAGATAATTAGTATAATTATTGACACATGACAAAGACTAAGAGAAGAAAAAAAGAGAGTAAGGTCGCAAAGATGGTATGGATTATTGTCATAATATTTGCCATATTCATACTATCTGATGCTTTAAAAAAGATATATAACATGTTTGTTTTAAGGGAACAGGCAGACTTAGTAGAAGCACAACTACAAGAATTAAAAGATGAGAATGCAAGTTTAGTTTCAACTAAAGAAAAACTTGAAGATCCTGATTATATACAAACCTATGCTAGGGGCGAATATATGTTTTCTAAGGGAGATGAAAAGGTATTTTATTTACCTAGTGAATAATGACTTGTATAAGTCATTTTTTGATTAAATTATGGAAAAGTTAAAGAATAGACAAGAGATATATAGTGGAAAAGTTATTCATGTAGTTAAAGATCAAGTTGAATTAGATGATGGTACTTTATCATATAGGGAAGTTGTTAAACACAATGGTGGTGTCTGTATTGCATTAAAAGATGGTGATTATTACTATCTAGTAAGACAATTCCGTTATGCTTTAAATGATGAATTATTAGAATTTCCTGCTGGTAAGATTGAAAAGGGTGAATTACCTGATTTAGCCATCATTAGAGAAGCAAGAGAAGAAACAGGATATGAAGTTAAGAATATAAAGAAATTAGGTTATGTCATACCAACTTGTGGTTATGATAATGAGATAATTTATTTATATTATGGTGAAGCAGGTGAAAATATAGGCCAACATTTTGATGTTGATGAAAGGATAGAATTAGAAAAATATACCTTTAAGCAAATAAAGAAGATGATATTAGATGGAACTATTAATGATAGTAAGACCATTGCTTTAATGTATAGAATTGAATTAGAAGGATTAGATGCTTAATTTTTTAAACTTAAAGATACAAGCTTATAAAACAGATTCTGATAAGATAAATGATTTTTTATTAGACTTTTTTAATAAAAAGAATTTTAAAGAATATGAAATAGATGAAGATGCTGATAGAAATCAAGTAAAGGCCATTAAAATAATGTTTACCTCTTCTAAAGATTTAAAGAAGAGAATTGAAGATGCTTTTGACTATGATATGTTTTGTAGAGAAGCATTCTTAGCTTATTACTTAATATCAGAAGCAGTATTCTTACAATTAAGATTTAATCAATATTATAGTCTTTTAGATGAGTACGCTGAATTCAATGAATATGAGAAGAAATGTTATATAGATATCTTAAATATATATGGTGATTTCTATGGTGAGATTCATAATTATACAAAATGTATCAATGTCTCAAAAATGGTAATTAAACTTACCAATAAGGCAAGTGATGATATCATAAGTAAACTTTCTTATATGTATTTTTTAATTGAAGATGAGAAAGAATATTATCGTTTATATACTAATTATGAATTAGATACCATTCAATATTTATTATTGATAGTAACTTTGCTAAAACACGATGAAGATTTAAAGGCTCAAGAAGTATTATTAGATATGTTTGAGAAAAACGAATATGCTTTATATTTAGACCATATTTGGGACTTAGATGATAAAGATGAGGAACAAAAGAAGTTTTATGCCGAAGTTGATAGTTGTTTTGAAGATCTTATGTCAGTTCCAAATTTATTTTCTTGGATTAATAAGGTGAAGACAAAATATGGAAAGTAAGAAGTTGTCATTATACGCTATCATTGTCGCAACTTATACAGCCGTAAGTTTATTATTAGGCTCTTTTTCATTTGGTTTAATTCAAGTAAGGGTGGCAGAACTAATGATGGTATTAGCCTTAATTGATAAGGAATTTATTTTACCTTTAACTATAGCTTGCTTTGTATGTAATCTAATAAGTATTTTTATTGGTATTAATCCGATGGTTTTAGATATATTAGTTGGAACACTAGGAACCTTTTTATCAGGAATATGTGTCTATATGTTTAAAGATATTAAATTATTTAATAAACCCATATTAAGTTTATTGATGCCAGCACTTATTAATGGCGTACTAGTAGGTTTAGAACTAAATATTTATTATGAAATAGATGTTTTATTAACTATGTTATATGTGGCAATAGGTGAATTTATATCAGTAACTATCTTAGGTATTATTTTTTATGAACCAATCGCAAAAGCAGTTAAAGTATTCCTAAAATGATATAATTTAAGTATGAACATTGATATTGAAAAAGTTAAAGAAATTAAAGATGAATTAGATAGCTTAGAGAATGATGAAGCTATTTTCATTAATGAAGATGGTAACAATAAATACGCCATTATCACTAGTGAAACCTATGATAAGGTTGAAGATATATTGATGGCTATGAATGCTGATATCTTAAAACCACAAATTAAGGTTGTTAATGATAGTGAACTTACATATGAGGAATATGAAAGAATAAAGGATATGATTATTGAAGTGGTTGAAAAGACCTTAAAACCTAAAGCGGAGAAGTTGAATTAATGAAGGGCTATTTTATCACTTTAGAAGGTCCTGATGGCTCTGGCAAGACTACGGTTGCTGATGCAGTAGTTGAAAAACTCAATAAGCAAGGTATAGAAGTTGTTCATACTAGAGAACCAGGTGGCATAGATATCGCAGAACAGATAAGAAATGTTATCTTAGATCCTAAAAATACGGCAATGGATGCTAAAACGGAAGCACTATTATATGCTGCTAGTAGAAGACAACACTTAGTTGAAAAAGTATTCCCAGCAGTTAAGGCTGGTAAGATTGTAATATGTGAAAGATTTGTTGATTCATCTTTAGCTTACCAAGGCTATGCTAGATCTATTGGTATAGATGAAGTTTTAAGTATAAATCTATTTGCGATAGATAATACTTTCCCTGATCTTACAATCTATCTAGATGTTGATGAACAAACAGGTCTAAATAGACTTTCTAATCGTAGTTTTAAAGATAGATTAGACCAAGAATCAATAGAATTCCATCATCGAGTTAATGAAGGTTATAAAGAAGTTTTAAAAAGATATAAGGATAGAATTTCTGTTGTTGATGCTAGCCAAGAATTAGATAAGGTTGTTGATGATACTTATCAATTAATAATTAATTTAATAAATGATAGTAGATGAATTAAGAGTTAAAGAACCCATAGCATATCAAAGTTTATTTAATGCTTTAAAGAATAATAAAGTAGCACATTGCTACTTATTTTCTGGTGAATATAGTCCCTTAAAATTAGATGTTGCTTATTTATTGGCCCAATCAATAATAGAAAATAAAAATGATTTCGCATGTGAAACATGTAATACTTGTTTAAGAATTAAAAATGATAAATATTTCGATTTAATACATATTGATGGTTATGATGAAAGTATTAAAAAAGATGATATTGAAAGAATAATGGATGAATTTAGCCGTACTGCATTAGAAGCTGCTGGTAAAAAGATATGTATCTTATCTAATATTAATAATGCTAGTCCTAAAGTATTAAATATGATATTAAAGTTTATGGAAGAACCTAGTAATGATACTTACTTTATTTTAATTACAGATAAGAAAGAAGATATACTTCCAACTATTGTTTCTAGATGCGAAGAAATACCATTTCTAACAAGAGACTTTTCTTATTTAATAGAGAAATATTTGAATGCGGGATTTGAATATGAAGATGCTTATTTATTAGCTAATATCTTACATAAATATGATCCTGAATTTGATTTAAATGATCCTTATTATATAAATGCTAAGGAATATGTTTATAAGACAATTGATACTTTAAAAGATAAAGATTATCTACCAGTAATGTTTTATAAAGAGTTTTATACCACTTTTAAAGAAAAAGATAAGTTTAAAAAATGTGTTGATTATTATTTAGCTATTATGATTAAAATGTTAGAAGATACTTTAGAAAATAGAACTATTGATGATGAACAATATAACAACTATTTAAAGAAATTAAGTAAATATGATGTAGGTAAATTATTAGAAATATTTATTGAAGCAAGTGATAAAACACTTATGAATGCAGAAAGGAAGTTATTGTTTGACGGCATTGCCTGTCAAATAATATCATATATTTAGGTAAAAATATGGAAGAAGAACAAGTAAAATATTTATCAGTTAGATTTGAAACAACAAATAAAATATATACATTTTCCACTACTGATGCCAATATAAAGGAAAATGATGGTGTAGTAGTAGAAACCCAACGTGGTATTGAATATGCTACAGTAGTTGGTGATCCTTTTGATAAACCAAATGTTGACATCGAAATTAAACCAATTGTTAGAAAGGCTAAATTAGAAGATAAGAAACAATTTGAAAAGAATAAAGCAGATGCTGTTGGTGCTAAACAGGTTTGTCAATGTGAATCAGATAAGTTAAATCTTAATATGAATATTATCTCTGCTGAATATACCTTAGATAGAACTAAGATTACTTTTATATATCTAGCAGATGATAGGGTAGACTTTAGAGAACTATTAAAAGTACTAGCTTCAATATTCCATTGTCGTATTGATTTAAGACAAGTTGGAACAAGAGATAAAGCTAAAATGGTTTCCGGAATTGGTGTTTGTGGTAGAGAATTATGTTGTGCTAAATTTATGGCAGACTTTGATAGAATTTCTATTAATATGGCTAAAAATCAATTATTAGCTTTAAATATTCAAAAACTATCTGGCCAATGTGGTAACTTAATGTGTTGTCTAAGATTTGAAGATGAAGCATATAAAGATTTAAGAAAGAACCTACCTAAACTTAATTCAATGGTTGAATATGAAAATGAAAAGTTTAGAATTACTTCAATGAATGTAATTGCCAAAACTTGTAAGTTAGAAAATTCCGAGCATACCTTATTTATTTCTTTGGATGATTTAGTTAAAAAAGGTAAATATAATAAACCTCAGCCAAAGGTTGAAACTGAGGAAGATGAAAGTGTTGAACAGTAATGGCAACACTTTTTCTTGTCGCAACTCCAATAGGTAATTTAAATGAGATATCAAGTAGGGCACTTGAAGTTTTAAGGAGTGTTTCGACAATTGCTTGCGAAGATACCAGAAATTCTAAAAAATTATTAAGCCACTTTGATATTCATAATAAACTTATTACTTATCATAACTTTAATGAAGATGAATCTAGCGTCGGTATTTTAAAACTATTAGATCAAGGAGAAGATATTGCTTTGATATCTGATGCAGGATATCCTTTAATATCTGATCCCGGTTATATATTAGTAAATAAAGTAATAGAAGCTGGACATAATGTTACAACTATTTCCGGAGCTAATGCCGCACTAAATGCCTTAGTTTCTTCTGGAATGAAAACACAACATTATCTATTCTATGGTTTTTTAAACGCTAAACAGTCCCAAGCAAAAAAGGAACTGGAAAGTTTAAAAGAATTTCCTTATACTATTATCTTTTATGAAGCACCACATCGAATTGAAAAGACTTTAAAACTATGTTTAGAAGTATTAGGCGATAGAAAAGCGTGTCTCGCTAGAGAATTAACTAAAATTCATGAAACATTCTATCGTGATAAACTATCAAATTTATGTAACCTAAAAGATTTAAAAGGCGAAATGGTATTGATAATTGATGGTTATGAAAAAGAAGATGTAGAAATAGATGTTAATGATTCAATAAAAGAAATCGAAGAATTAATTAAAAATGGTAAAAAAACTAAGGATGCGGTAAGTATTATTGCTTCAAAATATAATATTTCTAAGAATAATCTATATAACGAATATATTAAACATAAATAAAACCGAAGTGTATTACCTCGGTTTATTTTTATATGGTGCACCAAACAAGACTTGAACTTGCACGAGTAACCTCACACGCCCCTCAAACGTGCGCGTATACCAATTCCGCCATTGGTGCAACTAGGCTTTTATTTCAGTTGTGATGATATTCCAAGTTGATTGCGTCCATTTTGTAGCGGATTCTATTTCTTCATCAATAGTAGTATCAAATACTTCTGTTTCATCTAATTGTTTACCATAACAAGATTTAACATAAGCCTTTATATGTCTTGCGAAATTTAATACTTTTAATCCTTCTTCACTACTACAATCTTTTGTATATGCTTCTAACTTAATAGCATCAGCATAAATTTGCTTAGCAGTATCTTCATCATAATCTGATACGCCATATTTGATAAGTTCATAATTATCAATGATGAAATCTTTTAAGTCTTCTAATTCATATTCTGTTAAATCATATTTATCAGTTAATTCATTTAAAGTATCACTTTCTAATTGCTTGAATTCTTCATCATTCCAAGAAACTAATACTTTCTTTTCTACTTTAGACCATTGTTCATCACTTAAACCTTCTAGTTTATCAAGTAAACCTTCTGCTTCGGTTTTTAAACTTGTGAATTCATCATCTTTACCTTCATATATATTCTTAATTAAACTATCTACCACATTGGCAAGTTTTAAGATATAAGAAGAAGCATCACCATTGTATGCTGAAGATATGATATTCATTTGATGAGACAATTTAACAAGTTTTACTAATTGTTCAACATTTTCTTCAGATGAATCTTTTTTTAATTTATCTACAATAGTATCTATCTCTTCAATAGCATTTAAATAATCATTTTTTAAATAAGTAGTAGTATTTTCACTAATCTTTTCTACTTCAGCTTTGATATCGTTATATTTTGTTTCAATATTTTCCCATGAGTCTTTGCTGCTTGAACAAGAACATAAAATTAATAGGGAAGATATGATAATTAATACTTTTTTCATTTTGCTACTCCTGACATAATTTTGGTGCACCAAACAGGACTTGAACCTGCACGATTTCTCATATGAATCTGAATCATACGCGTCTGCCAATTCCGCCATTGGTGCATAAAAATATTCTACAATAATTTACAAAATATTATCCACCACAAAATAACAATATTCTCTTGAAACGTGTGATAAATATGATTAAAATAGTAAGGTATGGAATTCAAGAAGATTATTAACGTAGCTGTTATTGCTCACGTAGATGCTGGAAAATCAACCTTAGTTGATGCTTTTTTAGCTCAATCTCATGTCTTTGGTGAACATGAAGAAATAGTAAGCCAAGTAATGGATTCAAATGCTTTGGAAAGAGAAAGAGGTATTACTATTTATTCTAAGAATTGTTCAATTGTTTATAAGGACTATAAGATTAATATTGTTGATACTCCAGGACATGCTGACTTCTCAAGTGAAGTTGAACGTATTATTAAAACTGTAGATACTGTTATCTTATTAGTTGATTCATCTGAAGGACCTATGCCTCAAACTAGATTTGTATTAAAGAAATCTCTAGAAGCAGGTTTAAGACCAATATTACTAATTAATAAGATTGATAAAAAGGATGCTAGAATCAACGAAGTTATTGATGAAGTTTATGATTTATTCTTAGATTTAAGCGCAACTGATGAACAACTAGACTTCCCAATACTATATGGTATCGCAAGAGATGGTATTGTTAGATACAATCCAGGTGATAGTAATAATGATATCAATCCATTATTTGAAACAATTGTTAGACACGTTGAACCATATCCAAATCTAATGGATGAGCCTTTACAAATGCAAGTAAGTGCTTTAGCTTACGATGATTATATTGGTAGAATCGGTGTTGGTAGAGTTTATTCTGGTTCAATCAAAAACAATGAGATGATTTCAATTTGTAATAACAATGGTAAAAAAGAGAATAAGAAGATTGCCAACTTATATAATTATCAAGGCTTAAAGAGAGTTTTAATTAATGAAGCTCAATGTGGTGATATTGTTTTGATTAGTGGCATTAATGATATTGAAATTGGTGATACTATTGGCCCAGTTGATGTTTATGATCCACTACCTCAAATTGATATTGAAGAACCTACTTTGAGTATGAATTTCATGGTTAATACTTCACCATTTCAAGGCCGATCTGGTAAATATGTAACTAGTAGAAATATTAAGGAAAGACTAGAAAGAGAACTTGAAGTAAATGTTGGTTTAAAAGTAGAAGCTACTGCTACTACTGATACATTCAAGGTATCAGGAAGAGGCGAGTTACATCTATCCATCTTACTAGAAAATATGCGTAGAGAGTCATATGAAATCGCAGTAAGTAAACCACAAGTAATCTTTAAAACAATTGATGGTCAAAAATGTGAACCAGTTGAAGAAGTAATTTGTTCTGTTCCAAATGAATATTCTGGTACAGTTATCAATAAACTAAATCTTAGAAAAGGACAAATGATTGATATTCAAGATGAAGGTTCTTATACCAAGATTATTTATCATGTTCCTACTAGAGGTTTATTAGGATACCGCTCTGAATTTATCAATGATACTAAGGGTGAAGGTATCATGGTTAGAAAGTTTATTGAATATCAACCTTACTTTGGCGAATTACCAGAACGTGCAAATGGTGCATTAATTTCTATGGCATCTGGTAAGGCAATGACTTATTCATTATGGAACTTACAAGTTCATGGTCAATTATTTATTACACCACAAACTGAAGTATATGAAGGTATGATTATTGGTGTATCCAATAAGAATCAAGATATTGAAGTTAATCCAACTATCAATAAAAAGATGACGGCTATTAGATCAACTGGTGCTGATGAAGCAATGAAGTTAGTACCACCAAGAGTATTCTCACTAGAGGAAGCATTGGAATTTATCAATGATGATGAATTAGTTGAAATTACACCTGATGCAATTAGATTAAGAAAGAGATACTTAACAAATCTTGATAGAAGACGTCATTTAAGAGAAGTAAATAAAGCCCAAGATGATTAGTATATAGGCATTCTACATTAATTCGTAGTAAAATATAAATGTCTAAAGAAAAGGAGACAAGTAACATGGCTGAAAAAGTATTAAAGTACAAAGAATTAGTTGAAAAACTAGCTGAAGAACAAGGTCTTAAGAAGACTCAAGCAAAGGCAATTTTAGATTTCTGTCTAAGTGAAGTTAAAGCTTGCGTTGAAAAAGGCGAAACTGTTGATATTCCTGGTTTTGGTAAATTAAAGGTTGCTGAAAGAAGCGCTAGAACTGGTAGAAACCCTGCAACTGGTGAAACAATTGAAATTCCAGCAAGCAAGAAGATTAAATTTGCTCCAGCTAAAGCCTTAAAAGATTTAATTAAATAATTAAAATTGATATTAAATATCTAAATAATCACACTATATGTGTGATTTTTATTTTTTTTAGATAAAATAATGATGATATGGAACTATTAGTTACTTTAAGAAATGTAAATAGTATTAATAAATTTAAAGATTTATGTGATGGCATTATTGTAGGTTCATACTTTACTAGTGCTTATAACTATAGTCTTGAGGATTTAAAGAAATTAAGAGCTTATTGTAAGGTTATAAACTTAAAGTTTTATGTTGCTTTAGATAATTTTATTAGTGAAAATGATTTATCACTATTATATGAATATGTTGAATTCTTACAAAAATTAGATGTTGATGGTATCTATTATCATGACTTAGCAGTTTACGAAGTTGGCAAGTATTTTGATATTGTTGATAAATTAATATATGATGGTCAAACTGTTTTATGTAATTCATTAGATACAACTTTTTATTTATCAAAGGGATTAAAAGGTGTTTGCTTATCTCGAGAATTAACCTTAGATGAATTAAAGACTATTTTAATGAGTAATCCGGGAAAATGTGATATGCAGATATTTGGCCATTTAAGGATGTCATATTCTAAAAGGAAGTTTTTAAGTAATTATTTTAAAGAGATTAATAGATATTATGATTATTTAAATAAACAAACTTTATATTTAATTGAAGAAAAAAGAGATTATAAGATGCCTATACTAGAAGATAGTTCTGGTACAAAGATATATACAGATTATATATTTCAAATGTATAAGGAATTAAATATATTAAAGCCATATCTAGCTAGAGGAATAGTAGATACTTTATTTATTAAGGATAGTTGCGTTGCTACAGTATTAAGAGACTATAAACGTATTAGTGATATCAATTCAACATTCTTATTAGATGTATTAAAAAAGAGTTATCCTGATAGTTATTCCACAGGATATTTATATGAGAAAACAAATATAAGTAAAGATGAAAAAGATTGAATTATTAGCGCCTGCTAAGGACTTACAAAAGGCCAAAATTGCGATTATGTATGGAGCTGATGCCGTATATGTAGGCGGTAAGCATTTTTCTTTGCGTTCACGTGCTTCTAATTTTGAAAATGAAGATATCAAGGAACTTTGCGAATTTGCCAAGAATTATAATGCTAAGGTATTTGTAACAGTAAATATTGTTTTCCATGATAGTGACTATGCAGGAATTAAAGAATATATTAAATATTTAAATGATATCGGTGTAAATGCTGTTATTATTTCTTCATTAGCATTGATTCCTATTATTAAAAATATTGCCCCAAATCTAGAATGCCATATATCTACGCAACTTTCTTCTTTAAATAGGGCTGCTGTAGAAACATTAAAAGAATTTGGTGCTGATAGGGTAGTGCTAGGTAGAGAAGCTAGTATGACAGAAATTGAACATATTGCTTCTAAAGTAGATATTCCTTTAGAAGTATTTATCCATGGTGGCATGTGCTCTAACTATTCTGGTAGATGTGTTTTATCAAATCGTATGACTTTAAGAGACGCTAATAGGGGAGGATGTGCTCATTCATGTCGTTGGAAATATCATCTATATGATGGTGAATATGAAATAGGTGATCCAGAATGTCTATTATCAATGTCTTCTAAAGATTTAAGAGCTAGTGCATATGTTGAAAGAATGATTAAATGTGGTATTTCTTCTTTAAAGATTGAAGGAAGAATGAAGTCAGAATACTATATTGCGCAGGTTGTTAAAACATATCGTAAGATGATTGATGAAATTTATGAAAAAGGAACATTAAGTGCTGATAGACTTTCATATTATGATGAAGAATTAATTAAAGCCGAAAATAGACCAAGTGATGATGGTTTCTTATCAGGAGAGTGTGATAATTCAAAGCACTTATATGGTATTAATGGAGCTGGCGTAACTCACGATTATGTAGCATTTGTTAAAGGATATGATGCAAATAGGTCTATTGCTTTAATAGAAGTAAAGAATATATTTTCTTTAAATGATGAATTAGAAGCCTTTGGTCCTAATTTAGATAACACTATCTTTAAAAATGAATTGATGTTTGATGAAGATTTTAATAAGGTTGAAGTTGCCAATAAACCAACCCAATTATTATATTTAAGAGTTCCTTTTGTACTTCATACTAACGACATGATTCGAAAGGTCAATGGATAATGATAATTGAGGGTGCTATAAGTATAAAAGCAGCAATTAATGCTGGAAATAGAAAGATAGATAAAGTTTATATTAATAAGGATAAAAAGACTAAAGACTTTAATTATTTAAGAAAAATAATTAAAAATAACAATATCGAATTAATTGAAAGTTGTAAAGATGAATTAGATAAAATTGCTTTAGGCAAAACATATGGTGGCATATTAGCTGAAGTATCTAATAGATATATGAATGATTTTGATGATTCTGATATCTTCTTTTTAGATGGTATTGAAGATCCTTTTAATTTAGGCTATGCCTGTCGTACTCTATATGCCTTTGGTATTAAGAATGTATTACTATCTAATAGAGATTATTCTAATATGGAAGCTCAATTACTTAAATCATCAGCTGGTGCTTTTGATTTATTAAATATCAAAATAGTTAAAGATAGTATCAACGAAATAAAAGAATATAAAGATAAGGGTTATTATCTATATGCCTTATATAGAGGAGATGAAGCAAAAGATGTCTTCAATGTTAAATTTAATAATAAGTCCTTATTTATTTTAGGTGGAGAGAAAAGGGGCATCTCATCTCAATTATTAGATTTATGTGATGAATATTTATATATTCCTTATGGTTCAGACTTTAGAAATGCTTTAAATGCCTGTGGAGCATTAGATGTATTGGCAACATTATTGTTTGCTCAAAGAAAAAAATGATTACATCCTTAGAAAATAAAACAGTTAAAGAATTAACTAAATTGCATCAAAAAAAGTATCGTACTGATAAATTTTTATTATTGGATGAACAACTAGTTATCTTAGCTAAGGATAATAATTATTTAGATACTTTAATTTATACCAAAGATATTCCTTTTGCTTTTAATAATGCTATTGAAGTAAGTCAAGAAGTATTAAATAAGATAAGTAAAATAGAGAATCTAAATTATATAGGTGTAGGAAAACATATCAAAGAAAATGATAATTATGGTGATAGGATAATTATTCTAGATCACTTACAAGATCCTTTAAATATTGGTAGGATTATGGAAGCTGCTTATTTATTTGGTTATGATTCTATTATTTTAAGCGAAGAATCTGCTGATATATATAATGAAAAATGTATTATTAATTCTAAAGGTGCCATATTTAAATTAAATATATGTCATAAAGATTTATTATCAGAAGTTAAAAATCTACAAGTAAGAGGCTATAAAGTATTTGCGACTGGTTTAAGAAATGAAACTAAGACCATGAATGAATTAAATACTTATAAAAAAATGGCCTTTATTTTAGGCAATGAAGGTAGTGGTGTACAAGATAAATTAATGGATATTGCTGATGAAACAGTAAAGATAGATATGCATAATATTGATTCTTTAAATGTTGCTATGGCGGCTTCTATAATCATGTACCATTTCAAAAAAATAAATCCAAGCGCTTAACTTGGATTAATATCTAACATCAAATGTTGTTTCATGAGTATCAATATCGATACTCTTTATTGCATAATCTTCTACATCAATAAAATGTTGTGGTTTTAAGGATTCTTCAAGGAACTCATCAACCTTATCTCCTTGTATTTCTACCTCAACATCGCCATTATGGAGATTACGACAATAACCTGTTAAATCATATTTTCTAGCAATCTGTGCAAGTTGCCATCTAAAACCAACACCTTGAACTCTACCTTTATATATAATGTAATATCTTTTCATCTTAAAAAAGAACTAGTTAATTCTAGTTCTTATAGTTTCTTAAATTGATCAACATTTAAAACAAAGATTGTTGCACCGCCAACTTCAACCTCGATTGGATAAACTGTAAGACCACCAAGTTCACCAGCCATAGCTGAAGGTACAGCTTCTTTTCTTCTTTGAGATTCAGAACCGATGATTTCAATGGCTCTATCAACTTCTTTGTCTTCACAACCAATAATTAATGTTGTATTACCAGCTGATAAGAAACCACCAGTAGTTGCAAGTCTAGTAACATGATAAGAAGCTTTGTTTAATGCTGAAGTACATGCTTTAGCATCATCATTTGAGATAATCGCAAGTATTAGTTTCATAATTTAAAACTCCTTTTTTGTATAACTTAATTTTATATTAATATTTTTAATAAGCAAAATTTTTTACTTTTTTGACTGAAGAATGAATTTAGAAAAATTTATGACAAATTTAACTTTTAGTTACATATAAAAGTACTAATTAGTACATTTCAATCTTGTCAAATGGTACATATAGTGTATAATAATATACGAAAGGACATTAAAGAAGTGACTAATTCGCATTACAATCAAAATTATACTAGGGAAGAAATTGAAAGTGTTCTTTTGAAAATAAAAGAATGTGTTGAAACTGGCCGATTTCAGATTTCAATGAATGAAAATAGGCAGGAGAATATTAATTTTATAAATGAATACAATATTTATCCTAAGAAGAGAAAAGAAATATTAATGCAAATTTCTATAGAAGATTTTTGTCATACTTTACAAAATACAAAAATAGGATATGAGCATGAAATTCTTTATGTTTTTGTTCCTCAAGTTGAAATGTTTAATGCTCTAGGAGAAAAAGAAAAGATTGATATATATACCAAGTTCAATGTGATTGAAAGACTAAATGGAAATAGAACAATTGTCGTCTCTTTTCATAAGTTAAATAAACCTATTGAATATTTATTTAAATAAGAATTTTTGGAGGAAAATATTATGAACGAAAGAAAAGTATTTTGTGAAGAATGTAGAGATGATGTTGAATATATTATTGAAGAAAAGGAAATGGTTGGAACAATTCGTGGTGTTGATTATCACTATATAGGAAAGCAGGCAAAGTGTGCTAATTGTGGAGCCTATATAGATGTAGAAGAAATTAGTGAGTTTAATCTAAAAGCACTTTATGATGTATATCGAAAAGAAAATGGTATTGTTTCTCTTGAAAAGATTCAATCAATTCCTAAGCGCTATGCCATTGGTAAACGTCCATTATCAATACTTTTAGGTTGGGGAGAACATACCTTTACTCGTTATGCTGATGGAGATATACCTACTAGACAATATTCTGAGATTTTAAATCGTTTATTTAATGAGCCTACTTATTATCTAAATATTTTAGAGGAAAATAAAGAACGTTTGAATTCTAAACAGACTTATGAAAAAAGTTTAAAAGCTGTTAGGACTTTAATTAATAATGAAAAATCTAGTGAAAAGATAAATGAAGTTATTGCTTATCTTTTAAATCAATGTGAGGATATTACGCCACTCGCACTACAAAAGAGTCTTTATTATATTCAAGGATTTTATTATGCCTTTTATGGAAATTTTATATTTAAAGAAGATTGTGAAGCTTGGTCACATGGTCCGGTTTATAGAGATATTTATAGTAGATATGCCAATTATCATTTTGATCCAATCTTGAAAGTTGATTCATTTGATTCATCTATATTCACAACACAGGAAAAAGCAATTTTAGATAGTGTAATTAGAAATATTTGTTGTTATAGTGGAAAGGTTTTAGAAATTTTTACTCATAATGAATCTCCATGGATTAATACTAGAGGAGAACTTTCAGATGGTGCTATCTCTATTAAAATTATCGATAAACAGATAATTGGTGATTATTTTATAAAGATAAAAGAAAAATATAATATGAATTCCCCTAGAGATATTGGATTATATGCAAAAGATATGTTTGCTAATTTGTAATCTAATTCACAATAATTTCATATTCGATTCATGTGAAAGGTGATATGCTACAATTATAAATATGATAGAACTTAGAAATGTTTCAAAGACATATAAAAACGGTACAAATGCTTTACACAACATTAATTTAGAGATACAAGATGGCGAGTTTGCTTATATTATTGGGCCTACTGGTTCTGGCAAATCAACATTAATTAAATTACTAGATGGTGAAGAGATTGCTACTAGTGGAAAAGTACTAGTATCTGGTGTTGATGTAGGTAGACTTAGAAAATCAAAGGTATATTTATATAGAAGAAAGATTGGCGTAGTATTCCAAGATTATAAACTTTTACCTGAAAAGACAGCTTATGAAAATGTAGCATATGCTTTAGAAATACTAGATATGCCTACAGAAAAGATTAGAAAAAGGGTAAGAGAAGTTTTAAAACTTGTTGGTCTAGAAGATAAGGCTAAGGCCTATCCTTCACAATTATCTGGTGGTATGAAGCAAAGAGTAGCTATTGCTAGAGCTATTTCTAAAAAGCCAGCTATTTTAATTGCTGATGAACCTACTGGTAATCTAGATCCCGCAATGACTAATGAGATTATTACCATTTTAGAAAGAATTAATGAAGAAGAAAAAACAACCATTTTAGTTGTTACTCATGATAATGTAATGGTTAAAAATCACCCAAAGAGGATTATCACAATTGAGTCAGGTCATATAACTCATGATCATCCATATATTAAAGATAATAAGGAAAATGAAGAACAATTCTTAAATACCATTAATTCTTTACCTATTGAAAAGCAAGATGATGAAATAGAAGGTGAAGAAAATGTTTAGAAGATTTTTTAGACATATAAAAGAAGGCTTTATTGGTGTTAGACGTCACTTTGGGATGGCTTTTTCTAGTGCTACTGCGGTAACAATTACTTTAACGATGATTGGTGTTTTTGCGGTCCTAGTAAGTAATGTTGCTTTCTTAACTCAAGAAATAGAACAATCTATATCTTTAGTTGCTTTGATTGATTATGATGTTACAGATCAAACACAATTAAAATCTATGCAAAAACAAATAGAAAATATGGATGGTGTTTTATCTGTTGAATATCGTACAAAGGATCAAGAATTTGATTATTATAATGAACAATATCCTGATATGGTAGAGTTCTCTGAATTATATCGTGAAGATAATCCTTTCCATGATGTTTATATTGTTTCTTTAACTGAAGGTTCAAATATGTCTACTATCAAAACCAATATCGGTAAGATTAATGGCATATCTTCTGTAGAAGATGGTGGTACTAATACCTATCGTTTAATTAATATCCTACAAGAAACTAGATTGGCTGGTGCTATATTTGTTTTAGCTTTAGTCTTACTAGCAATCTATCTAATCTATAACACTATTAAAGTTACAATTGCTACTAGAAAAGATGAAATTATCATCATGAGAAATGTCGGCGCTAAAAATGGTTATATTAGAGCACCATTCTTGGTAGAAGGAATTATTATTGGTGTTATTGGTTCTATTATTCCTATTGGTTTAATTATTTATGGTTATTATCGTTTATATAACTTATCAGGTGGTGTTTTAGCTGGTGTATTATCTTTAATTCCCGTATTTCCATATATTTTATATTTGTCTTTAGCTTTATTATTAATTGGCATTGTTGTTGGTTTTATTGGTTCTTACATTTCGGTATGCAAGTATTTGAGGTTAACTAGATAATGCCTAAAAAAATATTATCAGTTTTACTATGTTTATTATTAGTCTTGCTTAATTTAAACGAAGCAAGTTTTATTTATGCTGAAGATGATGAAGATACATCAGAAAATGAAGGTTGCGTTATTAATGGTGAAGAGTTCACTTATGAAGAATGTCAACAGATGTATGAAGATGCTAGAAACAAAGTAAAGGAAAAAGAAAAAGAGATAGAAAACGCTAAAGATGATAAAGAAGCTAAAGAAGAATTAGCCAATAAATATGCTAAGGAAGCTGAAGGAATGCAAGAAGAGATTGATTCTTTAGCTACCCAAATTAATGAATTAAAAGTAAGGATAGAAGAATTAGAAACGCAAATAGCTGAAAATGAAGCATTAGTAGAAGCTTTAAATACACGTGTTAAAAATAGAATGGTAAATTCGCAAAAGACGATGCATTTTAATGGTTATTTGGAATTTATATTGGGTTCAAAATCTTTTACAGATATGCTTAGAAGAATCTATGGCGTTGAGGCTGTTGTTTCTAAAGATAAGGCTGATAGAGAAGATTATATTGAAATAATTACTCAATTAACTAATGATAAGAAAGAATTAGATGAATCTAAAAGTGTTTTAGATGAAAGCTATAAAGAATTAGTTACTAAGCAAGAAGAATTAAAAGTAATGCAAGAGTATTATGAACAACAAGCTGCTGAGATTCAGGAAGAATTAGATAGAATGAATGAAGAAAAAGATAATGTCTATGAATCATTTTCTACTATTGCCGATGCGGTAAGGGATGCCGGAATTAGTGTTAGTACTGGCTTTGTTGCCTGTGTACATAATTCTTGGATTTCTGCTGGAGTTTGGAATTATTCATCTGATTTCTTAGATGGTAAATGGCATTTAGGTGTTGATTATGCCGCTAGTAGATATACGGAAGTTCATGCCCCAGCAACAGGTGTTATAGTTAGAGCTAGTAGTAGTTGCCCTGATGTAAATAAATCTTATGTATTTGACTCATGTGGCGTGCCACTAGGTGGTGGCGGTAATCAAATATATATGATGTGTGAAGTTGATGGCAAGGTTTATGGCTTTATCTTCATGCATTTAAATTCTTTAAAAGTAAGTGTAGGTGACTTTGTCTTACAAGATGATGTAATTGCCTTAGTTGGCTCATCTGGTCAATCAACTGGACCACATTGTCATATTGAAATGTATGAATTAGGTAGTGGCACATTAGATGAATATCTAGACATGTCTTGGAATGTTACTTGGTCATGTGGTAGAGGAAGAACTGCATATAATAATAGATGTTATTACAATGATGGATCGCGTAGACAATCTGCGCCATGTATCTTAAATCCTGAATGGTATTTACCGGGTGCTTAAAATGAATGAAGAAAATGATAAAGTTTATGTAAATTTAAAAAAGGTTCCTTTGGAATCAGAAAGAAATGAAAAGAAGCAAAAAAGAAAGAAGATTTTTCTCTATTCTTTTATACTTATCTTATTTTTATTTATTGGTTTTGGTTTAGGAATTATTTTTTATAGAGATTTATACCCTAGAAAAAATGCTGATGCAACAAATACGCTTGGTGAAATAGAAGCTCTATTAGAGAACTATTGGTTATATTCTGATGAATATGAAGACCTACAAAGCGAATTAGAGGATAAGGCTTTTTATGGTATGACGGAATTTGAAGATGATCCATATACTACTTATATGTCAAAAAAGGAAATGGAAGAATTTTCTGAGAGTATCAATATGGAATATGTTGGTATTGGTGTAGTTTATGTTGTTCAAGGTGATTATCCATTAATTGAAAGAGTAATTATTAACTCACCCGCTGAAAAAGCCGGCATGCAGGCAGGAGATATCATAACTCATGTAGATGGTGAATCTACTAGCGGCATGGAATCAAGTGAACTCAAAGAAAAAGTATTAGGTGAAGAAGGAACAATTGTAACAATTACTGTTTTAAGAGGTAGTGAGTATATCGATATGGAAATTACTCGTGCTGCTATTGATAATTCGGTTTATTGTTATGCAGAAGACGATCATGTGGTCTTACATATCTATAGTTTTGGTGAAACTACTGCTAAAGATTGTATGACATATCTCGATCAATATACCGATTATAAGAAGATTATCATTGATTTAAGAAATGATGGTGGCGGATATCAAAATTCAGTTAGTGAAATTTGTGGCTTATTTATTGGCAATGATAGAGTATATCTAAAACAAGAAGATAAAAATGGTAATGTTATAGAAAGTAAAACTTCATGCACAAAGACATATACAAACTTTGATTCAATTGTTTTACTTGTTAATGAAAATACTGCTTCAGCAGCTGAAGTATTTACAATTTGTCTAAAAGAACAATTAGATAATGTTACTATTGTTGGTACTACAACCTATGGTAAAGGCGTAATTCAATCAAGTCGTTATTTATCAAATGGCGGGGCAATTAAATTTACTAGTTATAGATGGTATTCACCTAATGGTAATTCTATTCATGGTACAGGTATAATTCCTGATGTTGAAGTTAAGGAAGCTGATATCTATTATGAACAATACGAGGCTATGAAAGAAGATGAAGTCTTAGAACTAGATTGCGTTAGTGATAAGGTTGCTGTAGCCCAAAAATGTTTAACTTTCTTAAATTATTATGATGATCGTCAAGATGGTTATTTCAATGAAGAATTTGCCGATGCTTTAAAAGAATTTAAGATTGATAATGACTTAAGTGCAGATAGTAAATTAGATAAACAAACATATGATTGCTTAATATCTGAAGTTGTCGCAAGTCTTGCCAAGCAAGAAAATGATTATCAAATGCTTAAAGCAATAGAAATAATTGAAGAAGATTGATAGTATAATAAAGTCATAGATGGAGGCCCAAATTGAAGATAAATAAATTAATTGATGGTAGTTTATGTACTATTGGCCTAGAAGGTAGATTAGATACAACAACTGCTCCTGAATTAGAAAAAGAATTAGATGGAACATTAGATACTATTAAAGAATTAGTATTTGATTTTGCGCAACTAGACTATATATCTTCTGCTGGTTTAAGAGTTATACTAGCAGCACAAAAGAAGATGAATAATCTAGGAACTATGAAAATAATTAATGTTAAACCAGAAGTCTTGGAAGTATTTGAAATTACTGGTTTTACATCTATTTTGACAATTGAATAATTGTTTAATTTTAATAATTTATTAACTAGATAGGGGATTAATAGTGCATAAATTGTTGAATTTTCTTTTTAAAGAAAAGGGCAGAGAAATAACTAATAAAAATGCTTACTCCGAAGAATTATTCGGTAGTATGTTTTTTATGGTTATTTCTATTATTTTAACTGGCGTTAATTTTTCTAACCATGTTAAACCATTTATGAGTATTGCCACTACTATTCTTTCTATTGGCTTTTTTATTTCTGCTTTATTTGCTTTAAAGAAGAAATATATAATAAGCAGAACAATCATAGTTATCTTGTGTGGTGGAATGTTTTCTTTCTTTGCCTTAACAGGTGGCAATGATGGCTTTGCGATTTTGTGGATATTATTAGTACCTGCTATTGGCATGTTACTAGTAGGTATGGGTTTTGGCTTTATCTTAAGTTTATACTTTCAAATATTTATAATTGTTTTATTTTATACACCACTTTCAAGTATTGTTAAGGATTACTATACTCCTAACTTTATGTTACGTTTTCCTTTACTATATTTTGCATCCTTTGGTTCTAATACCTTCCTAATGTGGCAAAGACAATTACTTTATAAGAAAATTTATCAAGAATCTTATTATGATGCTTTAACAAATTTACATAATCGTAAATATTATAACGAAGTAAGAGAAAAGATAAGAAAAGAAGGCATTAAAAATGATTTATGTTGTTTCTCTTTTGACTTAAATCATTTAAAATACACCAACGATACTTATGGCCATGAGGCTGGTGATGAATTAATTAAAGCTGCTGCTACCGCAATTCAAAAGATTTTTGAAGGATCAGAGTGCTTTAGAATTGGTGGCGATGAATTTGTAGTTATATCTAAGGATATCAATCCTCAAGAGATGATTAATAAATTTAAAGAATATTGTTCAACATATAAGTTAATACATTCTGATATGGATATTTCTATATCTGTAGGTCACGCATGTACCAAAGAAGATCCAGGCTTAGATTTTGATAAACTTACATTATTAGCTGATTCGAGAATGTATGAGGAAAAAAGAATTCACCATAGTGGATGTAAATATAATATATATTAATTATGGAAAAAGATTATATAGAAAAAGTATTTGAAGCAAAAGTAGATAATATGCATGACGTATTAGCTTTTGTTGATGAACAATTAGAAATGCATGGTGCATCTATGAAAGCACAGATGACTATAGATATTGCGGTAGAAGAGATGTATACCAATGTCGCAAATTATGCCTATGGTGAAAAGGTAGGCAAATGCATGATTGCTGTATGGTTTACTGATGAAGATGTCTATATTCAATTAGTTGATTCTGGTATGGAATTTAATCCGTTAAATAAAAAAGATCCTGATGTTACTTTGAATGCCGAAGATAGAGATATTGGTGGTTTAGGTATTTATATGGTTAAAAAATCAATGGATGAATGTGCTTATCAAAGAATTGATGGTTTGAATATTTTTGTAATGCGTAAAACAATAAAATAGGGGAGAAAACTGATGGAGAGCAAATTTGAAAATGATGTACTAACAATATATCTTGATGGAAGTGTTGATACCAGCAATGCTGAACAAGTAGGTAAGCAAATTGAAGAAATTAGATCTCAAACTCCTCAAGGTTCCTTAGTTTTAGATTTAGAGAATTTAAAATATATTTCTAGCGCTGGTTTAAGACAAATTCTAAAACTAAGAAAAAAGGATATTAATTTAAAGATTATCAATTGTTCATCTGAAATATATGAAATTTTTGAGATGACAGGCTTTAGTGAAATGATGAATATTGAAAAAGCATATCGTAAAGTTTCAATTGATGGATGTGAAGTTATAGGTGAGGGTTCTAATGGTATTGTTTATCGTTTAAATCCTGATACTATTATCAAAGTATATAAAAATAATGATGCTTTAGAATCAATAAAAAGAGAAAGAGAACTTGCGAAAACTGCTCTAGTTTTAGGAATTAATACCGCTATTCCTTTTGATGTTGTTAAAGTTGGTGATAAATATGGTTCAGTATTTGAAATGTTAAGTGCTAAATCTATAACAAAATATATAAATGATGAACCAGAAAATAAAGATAAATATATCAAGATATTCACTGATATGCTTAAAGAAATACATAGCACTGAAGTAAAACCAGGACTATTACCTTCTGAAAAACAAATAGTTTTATCTTGGGTTGAATGGTTAAATGGACATATTCCAGCAGATACATATGATAAGTTATATAAATTAGTTGATGCAGTTCCTGAACAAAATACGATGATTCATGGTGATTATCATACTAATAATGTTCATTATGCCAATGGTGAGGCTATCTTAATTGATATGGATACTTTATCTGTTGGCCATCCTATTTTTGAATTTGCTTCAATATTTTTAGCTTATGTAGGATATGGCGAAACAGATCACAATAGAACAGAAAAGTTCATGATGATGGATTGGCAAACTGCATCATATATTTGGAATAAATTAATTGATTTCTATTTTGAAGATAAAGATGAACAATTTAAAGAGGATGTTAAACTTAAAGCTAGAATTGTTGGCTATACTAGATGTCTTAGAAGAACTTTAAGACGTGAGCCAGAGAACATAAAATTAATTGAAAATAGTAGAAGTAAACTTATTGATTTAGTTAATAAAGTAGATACATTGTTATATTAATCATTCATATAATCTTTATCTAAAATGTTCCTAATTTAGGAACATTTTAAATGTAAAGCGCAATATTATGAGAAAGTTGAGGTTAGTGTATGTTAGAAACAATAATTGATAATCCTGAATTAGTTCATGATGGAGAAGCTAGAGTTAAATGGTATCGTGAAAAAATGAAAGTTCTTCAACTTTTTAAAAATCGATATGAAAAAGAACAACCATTTAAAGATACATCTTTTTTGGTATGCATGCATTGTGAACCAAAGGCCGCAGTTAGAACAGAAGTATTATTGGCAGGTGGTGCTAAGAAAATTGTATTTATTGGTAATCTTGGTTCAACTAAACCAGATACTGCAGCTTATGTTGCCACTTTACCTAATGTAACAGTTATGGCTAAAAAGGATGATACGATTGATGATTTAAAACATTATGTATCACTTGCGATGGAAGATTCTTATGATTTATTAATGGACAATGGTGCTAGTTTGATGCATCAATATTGGAATCAAAAAGATAAATGGAAACCTATTGGAGCTATAGAAGAAACTCGTTCAGGAAAATTAATTTTGGAAAAAGAAAATATTGTCCCTAATTTTCCAGTTTTAGTTATTGATGATTCACCTGTTAAACGTCTTGTTGAAAATGAAGCAGGTGTAGGTCAATCGGTAGTTGATGGTTTTATGAGAGCAACCAGTATGCTTGTTGGTGGCAAGAAAATTTTAATTATCGGCTATGGTTATTGTGGAACAGGTATTTCACAACGCTTTAGAGCGCTTGGTGCATCTACAATGGTTTATGACATAGAACCTTTACGATTATTAAAAGCAAAAATTGAAGGACATATTGTTGGTGAATTAGAAGAACTATTACCAATGGCAGATGTAGTTGTTACAGTAACTGGTAGATTTGATGTTATGTGTGAAAAACAAATCCGTATGATGAAAGATGGAGCAATTCTTTGTAATGCTGGTCATTATAATATGGAAATTGATGTTAAAGGATTAGAAAAAATAACATCCCATAAAGAAAAAATGCAAGATGGTGTAATGGAATATATAGTTGATGGTAAAAAGTTGTTCTTGTTGCAGAATGCTAATCCATTAAATCTTTCTTCAGGTGCTGGAAATCCAATTGAAATTATGGAATTAGGTTATGCTTTACAACTATTAAGTTTAGAGGAAATTAAGCATAATTCTAATTTGAAAAATGGTATACAAGAATTACCAAAATCAATAAATGATGCTGCATGTCAAATATGTTTAAAGGCAGATTAAATTTATTGTGACCAAACATAATCATTTCTTGTCTATATGTTTGTAAGGTTACTTACAAGGAGAAAGAAAAACATGAAAAAATTATTTATTTTATTAGCAAGTTTATTTGTAGTTATGAGTTTAGTTGGCTGTTCTTCTAATAAAGAAGAAAACAATCAAATCGCCAATCCGTGGGTTGAAGTTGATTCGTTAGATGAAGCATCAAAGATTACTGGTTTTGAATTTAATGTACCAGATACTCTTGATGGCAAATCAATTACTTTAATTCAAGTAATGAATGATGAACTTATTGAAGTAAGATATGGCGATGATATTATTTTTAGAAAAGGTAAAGGTAGTGAAGATTATTCTGGTGACTTCAATAGTTATGAAATTACTAAAACAGAAAATATTAATGATGTCGAAGTTACTTTAAAAGGTAGTGGTGATACATATAATTGTGTAACATTTATTGTAGATGATTATTCTTATTCTATAACTACAAATAATGGCTTAAGTTTAGATGCTATTAGTGATGTAATCAATAATGGAAGATAAAGATATTGTAAATTTATATTGGAATAGGGATGAGTCAGCAATTAAGGAGACTGCATCTAAATATGAAGGATATTGTGGCAAGATTGCTTACAATATCCTCTTTGATTATGAAGATGCAAAGGATTGTGTTAATGAAACATATCTTAAAACTTGGAATTCAATTCCCGATAATAGACCAAATAATTTAAGGACTTATGTAGGTAAGATTTGTCGAAATATTTCTATAAATTTATTTGAAAAATATAGTGCTGAGAAAAGATCGGGAACTGAAACTGATTTAGCCTTAGACGAATTAAATGGTGTAATTGGTGATAAAGATAATGTAAGAGAATATATTGATTATAGTTTGCTTAAAGATTCTATTAATGATTTTTTAAGCAATATTAGTAAGAATAATCGAATCATTTTTGTTAAGAGATATTTTTATTTATTTAATATTGAAGAAATAGCTAAGCAACTTTCATTAAGTAATAGCGCAGTCAAGATGTCTTTAAAAAGAACAAGAGATGATTTAAAAACCTATTTAATAGGTGAAGGATATAATTTATGAAAAATATGGATTTATTAAAAGTTATTAATGATATAGATGATAAATATGTAACTGAAGCCTTGCCAAATGAATTTAAGGAAAAGAAAACATTTTCTATATTTAAATATATTCCTGCTTTCTTTGTTTTACTTTTTGCGACTTGTATTAGTATAAATTTAATTAAAAAAGAAGATGAAAATGTAACTATTGTCAATCCATTAGTAGAATATAGTTCTTTAAATGAAGCATGTGATGCAGTTGGCTTTGATTTTAGTTTTATGAATGATAATACTGATTCTATATCTTATATAGTTATAGATAATGAAATATTAGAGATTAATATTGGTGATATTACTTATCGTAAGGCTCTTGGAAATGATGATATTTCAGGTGATTCTAATAAATATGATGATGAGAAAATTGTAAGCATTGATGGGGTAGATGTTACTTTTAAAGAAAATGATAGTTATATATTATGTATTTTTAATTTTAATAATTATTCTTATTCAATAAGTGGAAATGTTAGTTATGATGCAATGTATCAGATGGCTTCTTATATTATAAAAAACGATAAATAAGGTGTTAGCATCATTTTGAATCCTTTCTTTTGCTTATATGTTGTGCTACAATGTTGAACATGAGCGAAAAAATAAATACTATTGGTAAAGATTACACAATTGGGGGAATGATTAAGTTCTCTTTAGGACCAGTCATATCAAGGTTATTTACTTCATTACTAGCAACACTTGATGATAGCTTATTTCTTTCGAGATATTGTGGAACTAATGCTTTAGCAGCATTTTCCATCGCTATGCCTTGGTTTATGGTTGTGGATGCAGTGGCAATGCTTCTAGGTTGTATTGTGACTAAATGTTCAATCTTAATGGG
Organism: Tannerellaceae bacterium; assembly: GCA_963605145.1. Classification (GTDB taxonomy): domain Bacteria; phylum Bacillota_I; class Bacilli_A; order Erysipelotrichales; family Erysipelotrichaceae; genus Colivicinus. Next base: position 15,884 of record CAVCTP010000001.1, on the reverse strand, counting down.
GGAGAAGAAAAATGAAGAAGCTAACCGCTCATTTACCACAATGATTGGTATTACTTTCTTTATTGGCTGCATTTTAACTCTTATTCTAACTTTGTTTAGAAGACAGATATTAACTATCTTAGGTGCAACCGATGTTTTAATGGATTATGCATTAGCATATATGAATGTATCACGTTTCTATATTCCATTAATTTTAGTTGTTCAAATATTTAATAGAGCGTATATTGTAGCTGGAAAACCAAAGATGAATGTTTTTGTTACCGTTTTAAGTACTTTCTTAAACTTCTTCTTTGACTGGTTATTTATTGTTAAGTTACAAGTAGGCATTGTTGGTGCGGCTTATACAAACTTAATTAGTAATGCGGTAGTTGCCATTATTGGTTTTATATTCTATCTTAATAAAAATAGAGAATTACATTTATCTAGCTTTGTTGAAAAACCATTTGAATTATTTATTGAAATATTCAATTTAGGTAAGTCATCTGCTTTAACATCTTTAGCTATTTCTTTAAATAGTTATGTATCTAATATTGTAATGTTACATTATGCTATGGAAGATGGTGTGGCAGCACAAACAATTGTTAATAATATTCAATTTATGTTTATGAATTCTTATTTTGGCTTATTAGGCACAGTTTGTCCAATTGCTTCATATGCTTATGGCGAAAAGAATAAGAAAAAGTTAGTTAAGACATTAAAACAAATTATTATTGTAACTACTGGTTTATCAGTATGTATATTCTTACTTTATACAGTTTGTAAGAAACCATTAATATCTTTATATTTAATGAATTCAACTCAAAGCAATATGCAACATATGATTTATTATGGTATGGCTATATCACCATTTGCCTTGTTTATATTTGCTTATAATTTAATAGTTCAAGAATTGTTAGCTGCTTTATCTAACTATAAGGCTTCAACAATATTGTCAATGATTGAAAACGTTGTTTTATCTAATATTTCAGTTATTGTATTGCCACTTATATTTGGTATTGATGGAGTTTGGTATAGTTACTTAGTAACAGAATCTGTAATGCTTATATTTACCTTATATGCCGTATATAAGAATCAAGATGTATATGGTTATGGTAAATCTGGTATAGCATCAGCAATAGATTAGTTGTAAAATAAAAAAGTAATCGTTAAAAGTAGTAATTATTTGATTTATTTAGAGAACTGATGTTTGGTGCAAATCAGTTAAAAAGAATAATGAACTTGTTTAACAGAGGGTTAATCGTTACTCGCGTTAAGAGCTTAAGTTAAAAAATAAGGTGGTACCGCGTATTTACGCCCTTGTGCTACCTTTTATTTTTGGAGGGATTTATGAGCGCATTTGACTACAAAGCAATTGAAAAGAAGTGGCAAGATTTTTGGGAAAAGAATGAAACATTTAAAACTGATATTAATGATTTTTCTAAACCTAAATATTATGTATTAGATATGTTTCCTTATCCATCAGGTGTAGGACTACATGCTGGCCATCCAGAAGGCTACACTGCAACTGATGTTATTAGTAGATATAAACGTATGAAGGGTTTCAATGTTTTACATCCAATGGGCTTTGATTCCTTCGGTTTACCTGCTGAACAATATGCTATTTCAACTGGTAATCATCCAGCTGGTTTTACTAATAGAAATATTGAACACTTTACTGAACAATTAAAAGGTTTAGGTTTTTCATATGATTGGTCAAGAGTTGTTTCTACATCTGATCCTTCATTTTATAAGTGGACGCAATGGATATTTAAACAATTATTCTTAGATGGTTATGCTAGATGCATTGAAATGCCAGTTAACTGGTGTGAAGAATTAGGCTGTGTACTTGCCAATGATGAAGTAATAGATGGTAAGTCAGAAAGAGGTTCATATCCTGTTATTCGTAAGAATATGAAACAATGGATTATTGATATACCTGCTTTTGCGGAGAAGTTGCTTGCTGGGCTTGATACTATTGATTGGCCAGATTCAACTAAAGATATGCAAAGAAACTGGATAGGTAAATCTATTGGTGCCGAAGTTAAATTTAAAGTAAATGATAGTGATGAGAGTTTCACTGTCTTCACCACAAGATGTGATACCTTATTTGGTGCTACATATTGTGTATTATCACCTGAACATCCATTAGTTGATAAGATTACAACTGCTGATAAGAAACAAGATGTTGAAGATTATAAGAAACTTTGCGCTAGTAAGTCTGATATGGAAAGAACAGAATTAAATAAGGATAAGACTGGTGTATTTACTGGTGCTTATGCGATTAATCCTGTTAATGATAAGTTGATTCCTATTTGGATTTCAGACTATGTATTAATGTCATATGGCAGTGGTGCTATCATGGCTGTTCCTGCCCATGATGATAGAGACTATGAATTCGCTAAGAAATTTAATATTGAAATCATTCAAGTATTAGAAGGTGGCGATATTAGTGAAAAAGCATGGACACAAGATGGCACTCATATTAATTCTGGTTTCCTTAATGGTTTAAATAAAGAAGATGCCATTAATAAGATGATTGAATGGTTAGAAGAAAGAAAAATTGGTAAGAAGAAGATTAACTATAAATTAAGAGAATGGATATTCGCTAGACAAAGATATTGGGGTGAACCAATTCCTGTTATCTATTATGAAGATGGTACAGTTGGTGTATTAGATGATGAAGATCTACCTTTAATTCTTCCTGAACTAGAGGATTATGGACCATCAAAGACAGGCGCTCCATTAGATAAAGCAACTGATTGGGTTAATATTGAATATCATGGTAAGAAATGTAAGCGTGAAACTTCAACTATGCCTGGTTCTGCTGGCTCTTCTTGGTATTTCTTACGTTATATTGATCCTAAAAATGATAAGGAATTTGCGGATTATAAATTACTAGAACATTGGATGCCAGTAGATTTATATATCGGTGGTCCAGAACATGCAGTAGGACACTTACTATATTCGCGTATGTGGAACAATTATCTATACGATAAAGGCTTAGTACCGGTTGCTGAACCATTTAAGAAATTAGTACACCAAGGTTATATCTTAGGTGCTAATGGCATTAAGATGGGCAAGAGATATCCTAAATATGTTGTAAATCCTAGTGATATTGTTAGAGATTATGGTGCTGATACTTTAAGATTATATGAAATGTTTATGGGCCCACTAGAAGCTGATAAACCTTGGTCAACTCAAGGACTTGAAGGTGCTCATAGATGGTTAGAAAGAGTATGGAGATTATTTATCGAACAAAAAGATAAATTATCTGACAACAATGATGGCTCATTAGACTTTGTATATAATGCTACAGTTAAGAAAGTTAGTGAAGACATTGAGGAATTAAAACTTAATACCGCTATCTCACAAATGATGATATTCATCAATGAATGTTACAAAGTGGATAAGGTATATAAAGAATATGCCCTTAACTTTGTCCAAATGTTATCAGTATTTGCCCCACATGTATGTAATGAAATGTATGAAATATTAAGTGGCAAGACTGATTTAGCATATAGAACTTGGCCAACATATGATGAAAGCAAATTAGTTAGTGCTCAAAAAGAAGTAGTTGTTCAAGTAAATGGTAAATTAAGAGCTAAGTTTATTTGCGATGTTGATGAAAGTGATGACAAATTATATGAAACAGCTTTAAAACAAGAGAATGTCATTAAATTCATTGATGGCAAAGAAATTAAAAAACACTTTGTCATTAAAGGCAAGATGGTTAATATTGTTATCTAGAAGCTTCCTTGTGGAGCTTCTTTTTATGTTATGATGGTTTTATGAAATATTTATTAATGTGTTTATGCTTATTATTTGATATTGTTTATATCAGTTGTAAGAAAAGAAAAAGATATTTAATAGGTTTAATTGCCAAGTGTCTTGCGGCAATGTGCTTTATTTTAATTGCTTATATGGCAAATAAAGAGAACCCTAGTACTTTTAAATATTATATTCTTATAGGATTAGTCTTAGATGGAATAGGTGATTTGTTCTTAGCTTTAAGAAATCTTTTATTAAAAAATGTAATGTTTTTCGCTGGAGCAATTGCTTTTTTATTTGGCCATATTACCTATATAAGAGCCTTATTCTTAATAAATAATGATTATCGTATTGAATGTATTATCTTTGCGGTCATACTTGGGGCAATGCTCTTTATGATTATGGACAATGCTTGCCGTATTCCTAAACCTATAAGATATGTTGGTATTGTTTATTGCATCATGATTGTTATGATGGCATGTTTTGCGGTAGGTGTTTATATAACATATAAATCAAGTTCTAATTTAGTATTTATGTTAGGCGCATTATTATTTGTATCTAGCGATTGTATCTTAATCTTAGATAATTTCTCTAGAGGTGAATCATGGATGCATCCAGTATATTCCTTATTATATTTTTTAGGCCAAATATTAATTAGTTTCTCTTTACATCTATGATCATAACAATTACTTGTAATCCCGCAATCGATAAAACAATAAAAGATAATAATACAATTTTTGATATTGGTGGCAAGGGTATTAATGTATCTAAAGTATTAAAAAGTCTTGGTGTAGATAGTATCTGCACTGGTTTTATTGGCAAAGATAATAAAAATATCATTTATGATAAATTAGATGAATTGGATATTAAACATCATTTTATTGAAATTGAAGGCGCTATTAGAACTAATACCAAAAGAATTATTAATAATGAATTAATTGAAGAAAATGAAAAGGGACCTACTCCTATTAAAGAAGATATAAACAATCTAATAAATTATTTAAAACAATTTAAAAATGAAATTGTCGTAATTTCTGGTAGTTCAAATGTAAATATCTATTATGATTTAGTTAAATTATTAAAGAAGAATAATAATTATGTAATATTAGATGCTGATAAGGATTTATTAGTTGAGGGTATTAAGGGTTGTCCTAATATTATTAAACCTAATAAAGATGAAATAAGTAGATTATTTAATATTGATTATGATGAAAAGGTAGTAACTAAAAAATGTAAAGAATTAAATATGGATTTAATTTGTATATCTTTAGGTAAGGATGGGGCTTTATTTATTAATAAGGATAAGGTTTATAAGGCTAAAGCCTTAGATGTTAAATATGCTAGTGCGGTAGGAGCAGGAGATGCTATGGTTGCTAGCTTTGCTTATAGTAAGTTAAATAATTATGATATTAAGAATACAATCTCTTTAGCGATTGCGGCGTCTTGTGCCAGTGTTGAAACTAGTGGTACAAAGCCTCCAAATAAGGATAAAGTATTTGCTTATCAAAAAGAAGTTAAGGTAGAATTAGTATAAGTTTTATTTAGATTGGAAAGGAAGTAATTTATGGGGATAAGTGAAATAATAAGTAAAATTGATGATATTATGTGGGGGCCTGCCATGATAGCCTTTTTGCTTGGTACAGGTATATATATGACATTTAAGACTTCCTTTGTGCAAAGATATACATTTAAAGGAATAAACATCTCAATAAGAAAAGATGGTTCAAACAAAGGTGAGTTATCAATATTTGGTGCCTTAATGACAGCCTTAAGTTCCACTATTGGTACAGGTAATATCATAGGCGTTGGTACAGCCGTAGTAGCTGGTGGACCTGGTGCTGTATTTTGGATTTGGATGGGTGGCTTATTTGGTATAGCTACTAAATATGCGGAAACATATATTGCGGTTAAATATCGTAAAAAAGATAAAGAAGGCAAATATATTGGTGGTGCTATGATTGCTTTTGAAAAACTTCAAAAGCCTACCATGGCTAAGTTATATGCAATCTTTTGTGCTATCGCTGCCTTTGGTATAGGCTGTGCTACTCAATCTGGAGCAATTGCTGATTCATTAATGGATAATTTTGGTATTAGTACCTATATTACCGGAATTGTGCTTTGTATATTAACCGCTTTAGTTGTATTTGGTGGTGTTAAATCTATTGCTAGAGTTTGTGAAAAACTAGTTCCTATTATGGGCATTGTCTATGTTATAGGTTGTCTTATTATTTTGATTATCAATGGTAAATATTTACCACAAACTTTTTCAGTAATTATTCAATCTGCTTTTACTGGTAAAGCTATAATGGGTGGCTTTGCGGGCTTAACTATAAGACAAGTTATGTCAGCAGGAATTAGTAGAGGCCTATTCTCTAATGAAGCAGGTATGGGCAGTGCTCCTCAAGCAAGCGCAGCTGGTGTTGCCAAGAATGCTGTTAAACCAGCATTGGTTGGATCAACTGGTGTGTTCTGGGATACCATCATTATTTGTTTAATGACAGGTCTTGTATTGGTTTCTAGTATCATCGGCAATGATTCAATTAGTTTAGCTGATGGCTCAATTCAAACTGGTGCTTTATTAGTATCTAAAGTATTTGGCCAAATTTCTTATATTGGTACACCATTATTAATATTTGGTATCTTAACATTTGCTTATTCCACAATTTTAGGTTGGTCATATTATGGTGAAAATGCTGTTCGTTATCTATTTGGTAATAAGGCTATTATCCCATATCGCGTTTTATGGATTATCGTTATATTCTTGGGCGTAGTAATTACTGAAGGTACAGTATGGAAGGTGGCTGATATATTAAATGCAGCAATGTGTATACCAAACTGTATTTTGATTTGGATGTTAAAAGATCAAATTCTAAGTGATAAGAAATATTATTTAGATGAAGATCGTTTAGAAGAAGAGGATAAGTCATTAGAATAGTATTCACACACTTTTCACTTTAGAAGATTAGAATATAAGTATGCAGAAAGATAATATTTTATTACTATTAACACCTAAAACTGACTTAGCATGTATACAAAATACTATGACAGTTAGACAGGCTTTAGAGAAGATGAGAGCCCATGGATATATGGCTATACCAGTAATTTCTAAAACTGGCGAATATGTTGGAACTATTACTGAAGGAGATTTATTATATTGTTTAATGGATGAAGATTGTGATTTAGAATCATTATCTGATATCTATATTGATGAAATAATTAGAAAAACCTATACTCCTTCCATTAAAGTAGATACAACATTTGATGATGTAGCAAACATGATTACCGAACAAAACTTTGTTCCAGTAGTAGATGATAGAAATATTTTGATGGGTATTATCACCAGAAAGAAAGTACTACAGAAATTGTTAAATAGGTTATAGATGCAAAAAGCGAGTAATTACTCGCTTTTTTAGTTGCTGATTGAGTGATATCATTATTTTTGTGAAAAAAGAATTAAAGAGAAAACTATTAACTACTACAACATTAGTTTCTATTTCTTCTAGTGTTTTATTAAGTTCTACTATTGATAATCCTAATGAAATTATCAACAATATGAATATTAAACAAAATAATAATATTGAATATGCTTCTATTAATGAAGATGATGATATCTTTGATGATTATGATCAAGAAGATAGTAACGATTTTAAGAATATAATTCTTAATTTAATATATAAGTTACCTAAATTTATTAGAATTATCTTTATTGTTCCTATGTGGTTTTTAGGTACCTTTATATCTTTTATGCTTAATAAATTATTAAAATTATTATCACCAATACTAGGTTTAATTATTGATTTTATTGTTTCAACTTTAATTAGTTTATTAATAATTGTTATATGTGTAAAAATATTATTTCCTAATTTAAGTTTAAAAAAGATATTGAATAAGAAAACTATATTAACTGTTGTAATTGGCAATTTTATTTTATTTATATTAGATATAATAATGCCTCATATTTATCCAGATTATACATTTTATAGAAATCTATTTAAGTTAATTGTTAGGACAATAATAATTATTATTTTATTGATTCCTTTTATAAAACTATTTATTAAAAAGAATAAGAAAGCTAGAATAATTATTCCAAAAATATAAGGGGGGTAACTATGTTTGATAGAAAGAAAGCAAAAATAGAGGCAAAAAGAAATGTCAAAAGTGATTATGTAGTATTTGTTTTGGCATGTTTATTAGCGGCATATATTGGTGTAGCTCATGGTTCAACAATGAATTATACTCAAATGAGTTCATTGAATATCTTTAATAAAAATGGCACTGTTTCTAATTATGATAATAAAACTATTTCTGCCGAAACAGTTTTAGATGAATTATTAACTGGTAAGGTTAAAGAAGGTGAAGATGATTCTAATACCTTATTAATTGAAGCAGAGAATTCAACTTTTAAGATTGGTAGATTAGAATTTGGTAGAACTAAGGGTGTTCTTTCTTCTTTTGTTAATAATTTAAATTCTGGTAAATTCTTAGTTATCTTATTCCAAACAATATTATCACTTACTAAATCAGAAAGATTAACTACTAGTATCATGATTGTAATTGTTTCAATGGTTACTTATGGTTTTTCTATATTTATAAAAAATACTTATAAAGTAGCCTTTAAAAGAATATTTTTAGAGGGTCATACCTATGATTATGTTAAGGTATCACGTTTCTTATTCTTATTTAGAGTTAAGAAATTTATGAAGGCTTTCTTTACGATATTTTTAACATCTATCTATCAATTTTTCTGGGATTTAAGTATTATTGGTGGTTTAATTAAGAATTATTCTTATGCTATGGTTGCTTATATTGTTGCGGAAAATCCGGATATCGAAGCTAGAGATGCTATAGAGTTATCTAGAAGAATGATGTATGGCCATAAATGGGAGATGTTTAAACTTGAATTATCATTTATTGGTTGGCGAATTTTAGGTATGTTTACTTTTGGCTTATCAAGAATTTTATTCTCTAATCCTTATGAAGAATGTGTTTATACGGCATATTATATTTATTTAAGAAAGTTAGCTAAAGATAAAGGTATATCTTATGCTGGTAAATTGAATGATGAATATTTATATGAAGTAGCATCTAAAGATGTACTTTGCGCAACTTATAGTGATGTTATTGAAATTATGAATGATGATATTATCATTGATGATTATATTCATGGTGGTTTTAGAGGATTCATTGAAAATAACTTTGGCATAATTTATAAATATGATAAAGAAGAAGATGATTTCAATGTTGCCATCGAACAAGAAGAAAAGATTAGTGAATATAAGCAAATCTTAAAGGGTAAACAATATCCTGGAAGATTATCACCAATTCCTATTAATCAAAGAGATCCTCGTCTAGAACAAGTTCATTATTTAAGACATTATTCAATATGGTCAATTATCGCAATGTTTTTTATTTTCTCTTTTGCAGGCTGGTTATGGGAAGTATCTATTCATTTACTTAAGGATGGTATGTTTGTTAATAGAGGTACAATGCATGGACCATGGTTACCAATATATGGCTATGGTTGTGTCTTTATTCTTATCCTTTTATATCGTTTTAGAAAAAAGCCTGCTTTGCAATCAATATTAACTATTTCTTTATGTGGTGTTATTGAATATTTTACCCATTGGTATCTAGAAGTAACAAAAGGTACAAAATGGTGGGATTATTCGGGATATTTCTTAAATATAAATGGCCGTATCTGTGCAGAAGGTTTATTGGTATTTATGCTTGGTGGCATGGCAGTGGTATATGTTTTAGGTCCTATTATTGATGACATATTAAGAAAGATAAATAGAAAACATTTAATTGTTGTCTGTTCAATATTGTTGAGTATCTTTTTAGTTGATAGTGTATACTCTCATTTCTATCCTAATAAGGGTAAGGGTATAACTGATTACGATACTGCGGAGGTTACAAGATTCGATAAATTATGATAGCTTTTATAATTGCACCATTTGCATTAGCCTTATTTATTTTTATATATTTAAGAACTGTTAAACATCTTAGTAAACCTGCACATTTTCTTAATATATTTTTATTAGTTGTCTTTGCTTTATATTTATTTGGTGGGGTAATCATTGTTATTGTTGCCTTCTTTTTACCAATTAGTGACTTTAAAGGATTATTGACTAAAGCATCTTTTTATTGGCTAGGTTTTTTATTATATTTCTTTGTCAGTTTAATTATTGCTTTAATAGTTCGTTATATCATTTGGCTATTTTCTAATAAGCAAAAATATAACAAGCATCTAGCAAGACATATAACTATTGCTTTTGTTGTTGTATTCACAACAATTATTTCTATCTATGGTATTAAAAATGCTCATGAACTACATATAACTAATTATGATGTAACAATAGATAAAGAATGTGACTTTGATGAATTAAATGTGGTACTAATTGCCGACTTGCATATTGGTTATAATGATGGTTTAAAACAAATGCAGGATATGGTTGATAAGGTTAATTCTTTAAATCCCGATATTATAGTTGTTGCGGGTGACATATTTGATAATGAATATGAAGCAATTGAAGAGCCAGAAAAGATAATCGAAGTATTAAGTACTATGAAGGCTAAATATGGTAAATATGCCGTATATGGCAATCACGATATCGAGGAAAAGATTCTGCTCGGTTTTACCTTTCATATAACTAAAGAAGATAAGGCTAATGTTCAAGCAGATGAAAGAATGAATGAATTTGTTGAAAAAGCTGGTTTCAAGCTTTTATATGATGACTATGCTTTAATTAATAATAGTGTTTATATCTATGGTAGACCTGATGCGCAAAAGATTAACTTTGGTAATACTCAAAGGGTTACAGCAAGTGATCTAACAAAAGATTTAGATAAGTCTTTACCAATTATTGTGATAGATCATCAACCAAAAGACTTGCAAGAATTATCTGAAGCAGGGGTAGATTTAGACTTATGCGGCCATACCCATGCTGGACAGGTTTGGCCTGGCACTTTAACAATCAATCTATTCTGGGATAATGCTTATGGTCTAAAAAAATATGGCAATATGACTAATATTGTTACTAGTGGTGTAGGTTTATTTGGTCCTAATATGCGTGTAGATTCTAAAGCAGAAATTTGTAATATAAATATTAAATTTAAATAACTACTTAATCTTTATTTCTAATTTTTTATTCATCGCATAAGCAAGTTTTGAGATTGTCTCTAAGTCTGGAGAACATGTACCTGTTTCAATACGAGAGATATTAGATTGTCTAACACCTGATAATTTAGCTAATTCTTTTTGACTTATACCTAAATCAATTCTTGTTTCATAAAGTTGCAATATCGCTTGAAATATAGGCTCATTTATTCTTGATTTCTTAATTTGTTCACTGTTATCAATAATTTTTTTATCCATAAAAATAGTATATTCCTTTTAAGGAATATTGTAAAAAAATTTATTGAAATAGCCTTAATTATGGGGTATTATTATAGAGCCTTATGATTTGTAGCCCCGGAAACTACAAAGGTAAAAGGAGAAAAATTATGCGTCAAACAACAATGACAAAACCAGCTGAAGTTAAAAAAGACTGGTATGTAATTGATGCTGAAGGTCAAACTTTAGGTAGACTTGCAACTAAGGCTGCTTCTATTCTTAGAGGAAAACACAAACCATCATTTACACCTAATGTTGATTGTGGTGACAATGTTATCATTATCAACGCTGCTAAGATCGTTTATTCAGGCGATCAAGAAAACAAGAAGACTTATTACCATCACACTTTATATCCAGGTGGATTAAAGTCAGTATCTATCGGTGAGTTAAAGAGAGAAAACCCTGTACTATTAGTGGAAAAAGCTGTTAAAGGTATGCTTCCACACAACACACTAGGCGATACAATGAGAACTCATTTATTCGTTTATGAAGGTAGCGAGCACCCACATGCTGCTCAAAAGCCAACTGTGCTTAAATAAGGAGTAGGATATGGCAAAAAAGAAATCAAATGTAAATTATATCGGAACAGGTAGACGTAAGTCATCAGTAGCACGTGTATTCATGACACCTGGTACTGGTATTATTACTGTTAATGGCAAAACTCTCGAAGATTACTTACCACAAGAAATACTAAGAATGGTTGTAAAATCTCCACTAGTTGAAACTGGTACAGATGGTCAATATGACATCCTTATCAATGTTTACGGTGGTGGTTTAACTGGTCAAGCTGGTGCCATGAGACATGGTATCGCTAGAGCATTACTAGAAGTTGGCGAAGACTTCAGACCTGTATTAAAGAAAGCTGGATTCTTAACTCGTGATTCACGTGCTAAAGAAAGAAAGAAATACGGTCTACGTGGTGCAAGAAGAAGACCTCAATACTCAAAACGTTAATCTTGTATGCAAAATTGCATTCCCATCTGGGAGTGCTTTTTTTATGCCAAATCTATTATTTTATATTTGCTTATAATTATGTTCATAGTAGAATATCAATATAAAAAGGGGCATTTATTATGATTAACAAATATTTAATGAGTCGTGCAAGTAACATCAAATTTGTAAAAGATAATTTAGATGAATATGTTGAAAATAATCTATCTCTTTCCCGTTATGAGGATAATGATCCTGAAAAGCAAATCGCTAAAAGAAATTTTTTAGAATGTTATGACTATATTTTAAATACTGATGAAGAATCAGATTATAAATGTCTATTAAAGATTCATCATATTTTGATGAAAGATTTAAATAGTGATATTAAAGATGAACTATCTGAGCAACAAATTAAAGAATTAGATAAATTATTAGATCAACCCGCAAAGGCTAATGTTGAGATAGCAATCGATGTAATGATATTTATCTTAGATAAAAGATTATTTAAAGATGGTGATGTACGTGCAGCATTGATGTTTGCCAATAAGATATTAATAAATGCCGGAAATGGTTTTATTACTGTTGAGCCACGTAGAAAAGATATCTTTAGAGAAAAATTAAAAGATTATAAAGAAAATGGTAATTTAGATTTAAAAACATGGATCTATAATTACTGCATTAAAGGAATTAAGAGCGAATATCACTAGGAGGAGCAATCCTCTTTTTATTTATATCTATAATTGGCAGGATATTTATTCTTTAAAATACCACTATTGACCTTACCAAATCCTAAAGGATAATTATTAACACAAACTAGCACTAATCCTTCAACATTAAAATCCTTAACATCTAATGTCTCACATTTTAAATATTTAATAACCCGATTATCATTAATATCTAGATTTAAGATATTATCATATTCATTAATTTTTAAAGATAGAGCTAAAGCCTCACTTGGTTCAAATTTATCATGTTTATATTCACCTAAAAATAAACCTGATCTTAATATTCTTAAATGTGATGTATTGATAGCAATACTAGGTTTAAGATATAGTTTATTATTTATATTTATAAGTTCATAATTTGAAGTATCTAAATTTAGATGTTTAAAGAAATCATTATCTTCAAATTTACATTTATTGTTATAAATTCTATTTGTTTTATTAGAATTATTTCCTTTTTGTAGTAGTGCTACAAAATGACCTTCGCCTTTAATCTTATGAGGGAATAGTCTAATACAATCTTTTGTTTTATCAGTTAAGCCACTAGAAAATCCCTCATATTTTTTAATTGGTAAAACTTTTAATTCAGGGCATATTGATAAAGCATATTCAATAACTTCTTCATTTTCTTTTTTGGAAAAGGTACAAGTAGAATATACTAATTGTCCACCTTCTTTTAATAAGGATAGGGCTTTTGTTATTATTTGTTTTTGAATATTAGAATAATAATCATTATTTTTAATTTGCCAAGATTTAATTAATTCCGGATCTTTTCGAAACATTCCTTCTCCAGAACAAGGTGCATCAAGAAGTATCTTATCGAAATAGTTTTCCATATTTAAATTATTAATATCCTCAGCCATAACATAAGCATTCTTAATACCTTGGGATTCTAAAGTTTTTAATAATACTTGGGCACGTGATACTGATATATCATTGGCAATAAGTAGACCACTACCATTTAATTTATTGGCAATCTTACTAGATTTACCACCTGGTGCTGCACAAGCATCTAAGACAATATCATTTTCCTCAATAGGTAGTACTTCCGCTGGAAGCATAGCACTTGCTTCTTGAATATAATATAAACCCGCATAATAATAAGGGTGTTTTGTGACATTATCATTAGGATTAAAATAAAAGCCATCACTAGTCCAAGGAATTGCTTCTAATTTAAAGGGAACAATATTTAAAAAATCTTGAACACTAATTTTATTAGTATTAACTCTTAAACTATAAACTCTATCATTATTAAAACTATCTAAATAATCTTGATATTCATCATTTAATAGTTCTTTCATATTGTTTAAATAAATTTGTGGAAGTTCCATACAATTATTCTATATTAAATTAGGAATTTTTCTTATCTTTAATAAATATATATTAGATGGAATGTTTAAGATGTGGTAATAAAGATCAAACATATTTCTATTTAGGACATAAGGGCTACTATTGTCGAAAATGTATCAAGTTTTCTAGAGTTTTAATTGATGAAGACTTATATCCTTATGAATATGATATTAGTGAAGGTGCTGATGATTATAGTTTTGACTACAAACTAACAAGTAAACAAATAGAAGCATCTAAAAAATGTTTAAACTGCTTAGAATATAGCGATGTATTACTTTTTTGTTGCTGTGGGGCAGGGAAAACTGAAATTGTTGTTGAATCAATAGCCTATTATTTATCAAAAGGACTAAAGGTAGCATATGCTATAGCTCGAAGAGAAGTAGTAATTGAACTAAGTGAACGTTTTAAAAAGATCTTTAAAAATGCCAATATTATTTCGGTATATGGTGGCCATCATAATAAGTTAAGTGGTGATTTAATAGTATGTACAACCCATCAATTATATAGATATTACAAAAGTTTTGATTTATTGATATTAGATGAAGTAGATGCTTTTCCTTTAAAAGGTAATGAAACATTAATGAATATATGTATAAATAGTTGTAAGGGTAGAATAATCTTTTCTACCGCTACAATTGATGATTATTTAAAAAGAATATTAAAAAGAAGAAATTATAAGAAAGTTGAATTATTTGTAAGACCATCAATGGCACCACTAGTAATACCCAAACTTATTTATTTACCAGAATTCTTACTTATCATAGTATTACTTTATTTAATGCATAAAATGAATAAACAATGTATTATCTTTGTTTCTAGTAAAAAGATGTGTAAGTTATTATATAAACTATTTCGTCATCTATATTCTTGTACCTATGTATATGCTGACTTAGATTGTAGATCAGAAAATATAAATGCCTTTAGAAATAAAGAGTATCAATTTATCTTTGCGACTTCCGTACTCGAAAGAGGAATCACTATTAAAGATGTAAATGTAATACTCTTTATAAGAGATTCTACTTTTGATGAAGCCAATATAATTCAAATGTTAGGCAGGGTTGGTAGAAATATAAATAATCCATATGGTGAAGCATATATCTTATCAAATCATTTTGATAAGAATATTAAAGCAGCAATAACATATTTAAAACATTGTAATTCCTATTTATGAGATGTTTATTTTGTGATAAAAAGATTGAAAAATATAACTTATTATCTTTATTTATTGAAGAGGATTTATTATGTTTAGAATGTCGTAATAAATTAAAGATAGAAAAAATATATAGTAATATTTCTGATTTAAAGGTAGAAAGTTTTTATAACTATGATGGTATATTTAAACAATTACTCATTCAATATAAAGAATGTTATGATGAAGCATTATATCCAATATTTCTATATAAATTAAAAGATTATATTAAATATAAATACTTTAATTATCAAATATTATTAGTACCTAGTAGTATTAATAAATTAGAGAAAAGAGGTTTTAATCATTTAGAGTTAATATTTGAAGAAGTTGGTTTAGATATAGTTGATGGATTAAAAATGAAAGAGAATTTAATACAAGAAGGTAAGTCTTTATTAGATAGAAAGAAGATGATTGATAATTATGAATATGAAGGTCCTAAACTTAATAAAGTATTGATAGTTGATGATGTTTTAACTACTGGTTCTAGTATTATGGGCGTATATAAGGCGATTAAACCATACACAAATAAAATAAAAGCATTAACATTGGC